>WALW01000015.1 GCA_015522635.1 Candidatus Tiamatella incendiivivens
CTAATCAATTCTTCAAGGAGTTTCGAGATCTCCATATTCCTCCTCCTAGCGTAGTTCCTCAATTTCTCCCATAGCTCACGGTCGATATACACGCTAGTCTTATACCTTGAACCCAAAACAGCCACCAATATACCTATTATACTTACATACAGCATATAAGTATATTTAATATAGAATATAGTCCTATTATGTAGTTATTATTGAGATTCAAAAGATTGTAATATGTACAATAGTTCCGATATATGCTTAATCGACGAGATCTCTATAGCTGAAAACGTCTATCCCGTATCTATCTTTGATTTCCTTTTTTAATGATAAGATAATTTGGTCTTCAGTGGCAAGGGACTCCTTTCTCATTACTGCTGTTGCTAGGATGACGGAGTCAATGTAATCATTCACTGTATCATAGAGTTGGTAGGATGTTTCGAGAATTGTATTTTCATAAAAGGGGATGACTTCTATAGTATCGAATATGGCGTCAACTGCGTTGGACACATAGTTTCCTGGAACTTTAAGTTTGGCTACTTTGGCCTACAATTAAATAGAAAGGGTGTGATATTCAAATTCTATGCATCCTCCTTTTATATTATAACACTAAACAACCGGCATCCGTAGTATAATAAAGTGTACGGAAACAAGATAGCGAAACCTTTAGGAGTGGTATCCGAAAATTTGATAAACGAACTCAACTATCAGAGTGTAATGGTTCGTGAATTGCCCGTCGAGCATAGTTTTCACAAGGATGTGGTAGTCTATAGGTGCGGCACCCTCATTAAAGGAGAGGTTTTCACCTGGGCATACTTCTACGAACTCGGAAACATATTATTCGACAGCGGCTGCCCTAATACTGCAAGGGAAACCGTGGAAGAAGTAGGGAACATGGTCACTGTCCTGATAACCCATCACCACGAGGACCATATCGGAGCAGCTCCACTACTCTCTAGGACAGCTAAAATATATGCTCCACGCAAATCCATTGAGCTATTAAGGAATCCCCCTGAGATCCCCGATTACCGGAAAATAGTGTGGGGCCAGCCAGAATCCTTTAAACCATTGCCAGTACCTGACAGACTGGAGATCAACGGTTTAACTATCGAGGTATTGGAAACCCCCGGACATAGTTTCGACCACGTAACCTATCTTGTAGGAGACATTGCTTTCGTTGGTGACCTAGTTAACCGGCCGAGGCAGATTGTTTCACTTAAAGGGGAAAACATGGTTGAAACAATACATTCCCTAGAGAAATTACTTAGCTATGACATAAAGTGGGCTTATGGGGGAACAGGAGTATACAACCGAGCTGAAGTTGAGGAATACCTGGAATACCTGGTGGACCTTAAAGACAGGGCTGAACACCTCTATAACCGAGGAATGGGAATAGAGGAAATAGCTGGAAAGCTCTTCCCAAACCCCTCGCGTAAGGCTATATTATTCGAGCAGTATAGTGGTGGAGAGTGGTCAAGGATTAACCTGGTGAAATCACTCCTAGGCGTATGTGATGAATAAAGGTACCTAACCCCACAATGGTCTAGACATAATAGACACTAATTTGTCACAAGATTGGTATACTTAGTACTTTATACAAGCCTTTCAATTACATGTCTATCGACATAGATCGCAAAGAGACTCATAAAGTATTTATCCAGTCACTTTAATTAGGAATGCTTGTATATCAGCTAGCTCCCTTGCCTTTATCTTGGGATCGGCTCCCATGTGACCCGAGCCTGTCTCAACACGGAGGTAGACAGGTGCACCCGCCTCCTCCAGTATCGCCGTAAATCTCAGAGCATGGCCTGGGTGTACCCTATCGTCGTGGAGCCCAGTATATATCAGCGTCGATGGGTATCTTCCCGGTCTAACATTGTGCATTGGTGAGTATGTTAGGAGGTAATCCCTGACCTCAGGATTCTCAGGGTCACCGTACTCATCAATCCAGAGGCTCCCAATGTAGAGCTTGTGGAATCTAAGCATATCAATCACAGGATAACCTATGAGAGCAGCGTCAAGGAGCTCTGGTTCCTGTGTGATAACAGTTGCTATGAGCAGTCCACCGTTACTAGAGCCCCACCCGGCAACCTTGTAACCCTTGGATTTCAGTTTCCGGGCAACCGCCCTATAGTCCTCGAACACCTTCCTCTTATTCAGCCTCCTACCCATATCATGCCACCTCTCACCATACTCCCTTCCACCCCTCAGGTTAACCATGACATATGCGAACCCTCTGTCCAGGATTGGCTTGAGGTGGCCGATGTATCCTGGTGTGAGGCTTATGCCGAAACCACCATAACCATACAATAAAGCTTTCCCCGCGTCCACTCCGGGTTCCTTGGCTATGAAGTAATGTATCCTAGTCCCATCAAAACTATCTGCCCAATCCTCCGAAACCTCTAAGCCCAAGTCTACACTTGACTTATAAAGGGAACGCATGCCATGTAAATCGTATAGACCCATCGGTTTGTTGAATGACTCAACCTGACCTAGCACACGGTCTCTCCATCTTTTCATGAACACTACAGTAGACGGCTCCTCAGGCTCCCAGCGATCTCTCAGTGTGCCATTTAGAGTATAGACTTCTATAGTACTCTTTGCATCGATAAGCCTATTGACAGTTATCTCTCCATCATGTGCAACGGCCTCCTCTACAGGGTATTTGGCATGGGCTGGAACGACCTCCCTGAATCCTCCTCCACTAACCTCTACGATTCTACCTGTGCCTAAATCATCGTAAACCACGGCATACACCCTGTTGTGGCCGGATCCGGCAGGGCTTAAGGGAACTCCTGGGCTGAGTAGTAGTCTCCACTTACCGGGATCGCCTAGTGGTCCAGCGTATAGTTTCCCCTCACTCCATCCCTTCGAAACCATGATAATCAGAATGTCCTCCTCGTAAACAGGGTGTATATTGACGAGATAGCCTCTAGGTAACCCCTTACCCCATATAACCTCCTCTTTCCCTGATTCCATGTCCCTTAGGATGATCCTCTCCGACGGCACATCACCTCCGTCCGGAGGAGGCTCTCTTCTATACATGCGGAGGTAATAGTAGCGGCCGTCGCTCCTCCAGGCTATACTATAAACGTAGCCTTCCAACTTATCGACAACACTATTATTACGGGTATCAATGATTTCTATGACACCCTCATCGCTTCCCATAGTATAACCTACTCCTAGAAAACTGCAGTCAGGTGAAGGGTATACTCCCCAGACCACCACACCCGGTTTGCTGAAGGCCACTCTGTCACCGGGCTTCTCTATGACTCTGAACACTTCTTTCCCCCGGATGACGACGAAAGCTTTACTCTTACATACCTCGTAGGTGTAGACATAGTCTACTCCATACCAGGAGAGTACTTCTGGAAGTATCTCATCAGGCAACCCGTTCAGGAACTCTCTAAGCCGTTTGTTATGACTTTCAATAAACTCCCTTGTCCTAGGATCATCTAGATCCTCAAGGTATAGGTAGGGTGTATTCAACAGTCTCCCACCGTTTAAATGGGATTGTAACTGGTTTGTTAAGTCAGTATAGTCAATTGATCGGTACTGGCTTGTGGGAACGCCTCCCGTATAATCCTGTTATTAGGGATAGTATGATGACCACATACATGGATGCGCAGTATAGGCATATGCTGGATAACTCCTCTAACTGCAGGTATGCTAGGTAGGGGATCAACAAAGTTCCTATAGCGTAGAAAGCTATTATAGTGTTCAGAATTCCCCTGCTTCCAATGTTTATGTATATTAGTGTTAGGATTGTTTGGAGGGAGAAGAATGCTAGCGCGATCCAGGACAGGTGTACCTCCCCGATTAAAGGGATACTGAGCCATCCTAGGGAGTACGCTGTCTCGCATGCAGTGGGCCCGGGTGAGCCCGGGGCCTGTGTACAGTATCCTATGTCATTCCCAGACTGGTGGCTCCATGTGTAGAATGCAGCTATCGAAGCACCTGCCACGGATAGTATTAACAGTATTATCGGTATGGTTCTCCTCATGCTGGCTCCCTCGCTGTTTACATTCTTTTATGTTAATAATAAAGGTAAGTTTAGATATTATTGTAAAAAACAAATTTAATTCTAACACTGTAACTAGTAAACTCGCGTAAAATGCCATCCCAGTTATCTACTCTATGAACGTTAAGAGTAACCACGATAGGCAATGAAGAAGTCACAGACAGATTGGAAAGACATTATAACACAACCGGCTAACTAATTGAACGATGGAATATAAGATAATGAACTAAGCATCGTGAAGAGCAATAATAAACAGGTGCCAAGAAAATGTCATGGTTCAATGAATTCATTAAAATGGTTGAGAAATTATTCGAACTCGAAAAGAACGAAGGTGATATACCAGTAAAGCTCGAAGGGGGTTTAGAGGAGTTACTATCTGAACGTGAGAGGCTTTAGTCTATCGTCATACTTGAATGCCGTGTATTATGGCAGCACTATGACCATTAGACCCAAGGAATGAGAAAGCAAGGCAATCCGTATCCATTAACGTGATACATTTTGAAAGCAATTAAAGGTGACGCTGGATGCTTAAAGTAAAAGTAGGTATAATCTCCTATAAGTCAAGGCATTGTTAGTAGAGGTAGCTTTCTCAGACAGCTTTCTCTGCGGCTTCGCCGGATAGGATCTCCCTTACCTTATCCATGAAGGGGGGGTTACTCCATTTACGGCTAATACAAGTAATCCGTCTTCCTTTCTAACAGTATCAATTACATCCCTGATGTTATCTTCCTTTATAACGCCTCCTTTACCGCCGATAAGCTTGAGTATAAGCCTGTAGTGGAAACCTGCTACCCATATCCTCTTCATCCTCTTATTGCTATTTATTCTCTCGAAGAATTCTTGGAAAGCGAATATCCTGTCAACTCTATCCTTCCTGAAGTAAGCGATAATACACACGGGCTTATCGATGTGTATCATGAGATAATTTAATACTAGATCAGTCGACTCGGGGTCATTCACCTTGCTAGCGTCAAACCATTCAACCCAACGAAAGAATTAATAGCCGAGATCTTAGAGTTAAGTCTAAACCACAAACTCCTCCAAGTAACCTAATCTCAAGAATTTACCTTGTTTACTAAAGTCGTTATAGTCTAGGAGTAAAGATATTATACTTCTAAACGTATATACGTAATTATGGTGTAAATGTTGGGAAAGAAAAAACTAACTCTAAGTGTAAATGAGGATCTCCTGGATGAAATCAAGAAAATAGTTGCAGGAGAAGGAAGAAGCATTAGTGGAATAGTTGAGGAATACTTTGAATACTTAGCATCTACCAGTTGGATAGTATCACTCTCAGAAGAACTAGGTATAGGTAAACTCGAACCCACTACAGAGAGGGAAATCCCGGAAACCCGGCCTAAAGGCTTAGATGCGGGGAAAATCGTTAAACAAATTAGGAAAAACCGTGAAGAGAGGATAACACATGCCTTATGAAAGCAACTACTATCTAGATACTAGCGCGTTAGTCAAGAGATACGTCGAAGAACCCTATACGAAAGTAGTGGACGATATATTCTCTGAAGCATATAGGGGAGTATCAAGGATATCTCTCTCATACTGGAATATAGGGGAATCGATTGTAGTCTTTGACAAGTATCAAAGAAGAATAGGGTTGAATGGAAGACAGTTAGCTAAAAACATGCTAAGAGAAATGAAAACTCTGAGCAAACTGCAAATGGTGAAAATAATGGGAATAACGCCAAGAATCCTGAGTGAATCCATTAGAATAATACTTAAAGACCATATATACCTAGCAGATGCCCTTCAGATCCCATCAGCTAAGAAAACAAAGGCAACATCCTTCGTAACAGGAGACCGGAAACTAGCTGAAATAGCAAAGAAAAAAGGGCTAAAAACAATCTACTTAGGATAAACATCCTTAACAGCTAAATTAAGCCTCTTAGCCACAGCCAGTACGTCCTCAGCGATCTCGGTTACTACTGCATTCAACCATTTCTCGCCCTTCTCTCTCGAAGCCAGCCTTGCATCCCCGGTCAAAGCCTTCGAATAAATTTCCTCTTCAATTCCACGGTGGTAGACTCTAATAGGTAGACGCTCAGCTTCCGCATAATCTGCTGAATCGAGATCGATAAGGTGCTCGGCTATAACTAGCATAGCGCTGGTCTCGTCCTCCCCGGCGTGACCTGGTTTACTGAAAAGCCTCCTCCTCTCCTCGATAGCGACATCCTTCCACCAGTCAACCACGATCACAGCCAGATCAGTCTCCATAGCAGCCTGCCTAGCAGCATAATGCAGTGCTACAGTATTCCCGCCATGACCACTAACCACTACAACCAGTCTAGCACCATTCCTATGAGCCTCCCTCAGAATCTCCACTACATAACTGACAAGAGCATCCTGGCTAACGTCGAATGAACCCTTATGATTCCTCATAGCCATACAAGAACCATACCAAACAGGCGGGAGAACCACACCGCCAACACGCTCGGCAACCCTCTCAGCAACATAAACAGCCGTCAACGTATCAGTACCCAAAGGCAAATGCAAGCCATGCCTCTCCAAAACACCAACCGGGAGAAACATTACACTCAAATCCCGCCTGTCAACCTGTTTCCCAGTAAACTCCCAAAACCTAACACTCAAGAGAATGCACCCTACTTTTTTCTAGAGATGTTGGTGAATCAATAAATATAGATATATGTGAAAACTTGACGCTATGAACCAAGCGATAGGTAACCACCTGATATCCTCGTTCGTTTCTAGGGAATGTTTTTCTTATCCTTTGCCAGTACACAAGTCCATCGAGAAATCTAGTGGAGCTAATATATAGACAACTCATTTACCCAGCTGCAACTTGGTCTCTCCTTAATTCTTTCCACTAACTCTGTCAAGGTTAGCACGGGAATGTTGGACTTATAGTCATACTGTTCTTTGGTTATCACAAGCTTTACTTCAGCTTTTACATTGGCTAGCTTATCTATGGTCTTTCGTAACTCTTCTTTCCTAATATTATCTCTCCATTTGACCTCTGAAATTAGCCATGGTTCCCTGTGCCTTGTTAATGCTATATCTATTTCTGGTTGGAGTATTTTGACTGGCCGTAACCCGCAGTCACGTGATAGTAGTCTCTCTACAAATACCTCCATTAGATTAAGGATACTGGTTCTACCTATGTTATACATGAAGTCTTCTCCTACGGGTATGTCCCATATTCCATATTTCGCGTTGAGGTAGTATGCAGTGTGTGTCAGCGGGGATACGTGTCTGTAGATTGATTTCTTTTTACCCCATACTTGTATCTTCTCTATTAGGCCTATCTTGAGCATAGCGTCGATATATTTGGTTATATAGGACGGTGATTGTCCGGGGATTAATCCGCGCGAGTATAGGTAGGATGATAGCTCTGATATCCTGGTTTTACCCATGGATAATCCCTCAAGTATATGGTGGTATCTTTGAGTGACCTCATAATTCTCCTCAGCTAAGACTTCCCCGGCTAGGCTCCTAGCTATATCACCGGAGTAAAGCAGTATCTCCCTCAGACTCCTCCCGACGAGGACTGGTTCCTGGTAGAATACCAGTCTCTCGAGTAGATCGTTTGTTAGGCTAGGCCATTGATGGAATACTAGGTCTAGGGGGGAGATTAAGCCGACTCTGTATGATAGGAATAAACCTTTCAACGGCGCGTTCGGGGTGGCAATATACCTTCTATGATAATGGAGAGTCGATGTAACCAGCACTATATCCGGGGGACAGCTTCCTGCTTGTATTGTATCGAATAATATGGGGGGTGCTCGGTGGAATTCGTCTATTATTACTTTATCCGTTCTCCTGCATAGCTGGATGAATTCCCTGGCAGCATATTCGGACTGGTTTTCCGGGTCATAGAATATTCCTCCTCTCCTAACTATGTAATAATCGTAGTCTTCTAGTGTTCTTCTGGTGTAGAATGTTTTACCTGTCTTCCTTCTTCCATAGAGTAGTCTTCTCCCTGTTGTTTTCAGGAATTCTTCTATGCCTCTCCTCTTGACAAATATACTCATGGTATTATACCCTAATTATAATACTCAAAGTATAATAATAAAAGTATTCACCCCGCCAGAAATAAACCATCCCTCCCCAGTACATCTACAGGGTACTAGGAAACCTTTCCTATCCAAGAACATACATGTGGAAACCGATATATACATAAAGTAATAAATTGACATTACAGGTGAATCCATTCTTGACCCGCCAACCCATGTACTACGAGTCAATCCCTGTCGGAGAGAAGTTCGAATCCATCCCTAGGACGATAAGTGAGACTGATATATGGATGTTTGCCTACCTCACAGGTGACTTCTTCCCCATACACACCGACAAAGTGTTCGCTGAGAAAACGGTATTCGGTAAACAAGTAGCCCAAGGCATGCTAGTATTAAGCATCGGGTTAGGCATGATCGATCAGATAATCCTTTCACTATTCGATGTCAGCACTGTAATAGCCTTATTCGGCCTCAGGGAAGTCAGGTTCCACAGGCCTGTCTACATAGGGGACACGATAACAGCTATCGCAGAGGTTGCAGAGAAAAAGGATTTCAACCGGGAGAGCGGTGTAGTCACTTTCAGGGTGGAGGTGAAGAACCAGAGGGACGAGACCGTTCTAACCGGCTACTACTCTACTTTGATCCGGAAAGCTCCCGCAGGATAGCCTCCTTCAACCTTATCCTATCAGTCTTCCCAAGCCTAGTCATAGGCATACTATCCCTCACAAGAACCCGCCGGGGCACCTTGTAGTCAGCAAGCTCCCTCCGGCAAGCCTCAATCAACTCCTCCTTACTAATAGACTCACCCTGCTTAGGCACCACAACAAGCCAGACAACCTCCCCGTAAATCTCGTGGGGCACCCCTATCGCTGCTGCCATAGCGACCTTAGGGTTCCTCATAACAACCTCCTCAACCTCAGTAGGGAGGACAGTATAGCTCCCAACCCTGATAACCTCCTTCTTCCTACCCTCAATATACAGCTCTGAGCCGCGCTTATAGCCCAGGTCACCGCTAACCCAGTACCCGTTGTGGAACCCTTTCCCAGTCTCCTCGGGCTGGTTGAAGTAACCCTTACTCACAACAGGCCCCACAACCAGAACCTCCCCGACCTCCCCGTCCGGGAGCTCCTTACCAGAGTCATCAACGATTTTTACGTCAACTCCCTCGAGAGGCACACCCACGTATCCCTCAGCGAACTTCAACGGGTCATCCCAAGGCCGGGAGAAAGTTGCGAACCCGGCTGTCTCAGTCGACCCATAACCAACAGCTATCTTGCCACACCACTCCTGCATCCTCTTAAGTAGCTCAGGGTTCAATCTCTCCCCCGCCGTCACACACAGCTCCATAGGCGGTGGTTGGATGGGTAATGAGAATATGAGGGCGTACATTGTGGGTACTGCTCCGAAGAAAGCTATCTTCTCCTCCCTCAGTAACTGAACTATCACATCAGGCCTCCAGTGGTCTACTAGGACCATTTTCGCGCCATTCACCAGGCCTGTTGTGAAGAGCTCTGTTGTACCTCCAACATGACTTGGAGGTAGGTGTACTAGGAAAGTCATTCTCTCCTCCCTACCTATATAATTAATTATGCCATTCAACTCCCCAACAGCCATTGAGACAATATTCCTATGCGACAACAAAGTAGCCTTAGGAACACCGGTAGTCCCGCCTGTGAATATAATCAATATACTATCATCCGGTGTCTGAGGCACAGGCTCCCCCAACGGCTCCCCGTCGAGTAACTCGTGGAAGCTGGGCTCTGAGTTCAAATAATATATTAATGGCCTGCCGATCTCATCCCTGATCTCCTCCAATGTACCCCTTATATTGTTATCACCGTAACTGTCGAGCGCTACTACAACCTTGGGTTTAACATGGCCCAGGAACCTTCTGAACTCGCTGATCCTGTACCTGACATCCATGGGTACACATATAGCACCAATCCTCGCGCACGCCAAGTACATGTATATGTACTCGGGCCTCATGGGGAGAACAGTAGCCACCCTATCCCCCTTCCCCACACCATGCACGACGAGGGATCCAGCCACCCTGTCAACTCTATCCTTGAGTAAACCATAGCTCACAACTTCTCCATGAAACTTCAAAGCCGGGAATCCACTGTCCACGGAGGCCCAGTAATCAAGGTATTTCCATAGGAAATCGAATTGAACAGACAAGATTATGCACCTAAAGGGTATTCTAGGAGAATTATTATGTTGATATAGATATAAATGCTTGGATCCAAACCCACAGGAGAGTCACATAGAAAACGTAGTTATAAGAAGCAGTTCAATAAACTCGAGCATGACAGTTAGATAAACACATAAAAACAAAGAAATTATAATTGGGTTCGCATAAGGCAGGCGACGCAGCTAGAACATGTCAGTGCCTACACTCATTTAGCTCGTAAACCTTTCTACCATATTACTTCCTCTACGAGCTAATAGACGGAGGTACAAGAAAATGTGGTAGGCTCATATATTAGTGAAATCTAGTGATCCTCACGTATACTATGTGTTCTACACTGCAAGTATGTTATCTATTAATGTATTGTCTAGAGATAATCGATAAATATTCTATATAAACATTAAGTTCAAATGTATATACGAGATGACTAGGCTATTGAAGAGGCTCCTCGCTGCAATAGGCATAATTGCCTTCTCAATAATGTTCTCAATAGCCATAGTAGGCCCACTCCTGTCCACCCTAGCAGACGTGGAAGGCATACCGCTAGGCTCCAAGCCTAATACAAGTATAGGCATAATATTCGCTCTAGGAGGTCTATCTCTAGCCCTAGCGCAAATACCTTTCGCCCGCCTCGCAGACAAGTACGGTAGAAAACCCTTCGTAATAACCGGCAGCATAAGTGTTGCCACAACAGTCCTCCTCATCGGCTACTCTCATACAACTGCGAATATGCTAGGGTTACACCTACACTTAAACCGCGTAGGATGGGACGCCTCTACAGTTACATTAGCAACAATGAGGACGCTTCAAGGCATAGCCGCTGCTGCAACGTGGCCTGTCCTACTCTCAATAATAGCAAGCGAGATCCCCGAAGAGAAAATGGGTACAGCCATGGGCGTATTCGGTGCATCATTCGGCCTCGGAATGAGCCTAGGCCCAGTAATAGGCCCAGCCCTTGCTTCTACATCAAATATACACACTCCGTTCATACTTTCAGCGATTCTAGCCACAATATCTGCACTAGTCGCACTCCATATACGGGAAACCTGGAGACCGATACAGAAAACTGGGGAGTCAAAAGCTAGCCTAAGGGATCCACGCCTCATAGGTCTTGGGCTGATAAGCTTCACACTACTCTACGCGATGGGATCACTGGTTGTAATATATCCCCGCTATATGGTGGATACCCTAAACCTAGGCCTAGATAAACTGGCCATAGCGATGGCACTCGCAAGCCTAACATACAGCCTCCTACAGCCAATAACTGGGAAACTAGCAGATATGCTAGATAAAAGGCTCCTCGTAGCAGTAAGCCATCCCCTTACAGGCCTAGCAGTCCTACTCGCAGCCTTATCAACCACACCCACCAACATATACATCTCAATGCTTCTCTTCGGAGTGGGAGGAGCAATAGCATTTCCAGCGGCAACAGCAATCCTAGGGAGCATAGCCCCAGAGGGAATGGAGGGAGCATACACCGGAGTATACAATGCAATGCTCAGCCTAGGAGTAACAATCTCACCCATAACAATAGGCCTCCTAGCCGACACAACAGGCTATGTGACAGCCTTCGCTACAGTCCTACCCACAGTACTAGCTGGGACAATAGGTTTCCTAGCAACCAACAGTCATACACACCTATAAAAAAATCTAATGTGCTCAGCATACTTAGAGGATTAGATGTCTGTGTTTGCTAGGAGAGTTCTATGTAGGAGACTGATAATTCTGGTTGCTGTTGATTCATCAGAAAGGCTCCTTGACACCCGTATTCCTAAAGCTATTACTTGTTCTAATACCGCGGTGTATTAGTTATTGCCCCAATTTTACTTGATTTCACCTGTTCAGTGGGCCTATTGGAGTTATTTGGGCTTCTAGCAGCTTTGCGATTACTATTATCGGTGTCCCCTGGCCTTTGTCCCCTTGGGGGAATATTGCTTGGTAGTATACAGGTAGTATTGAGAACGGGGTTATTAGGCAGTATCCGTGGACATAGTCTGGCTCTGTCCAGTATTCAAGTTTGTAAAGGGTGGCGTTAAAGTTTGTACCTGGATAGACTATTGTACCGTTTATGGTTGTTTTTAGGTAATAGTAGTCGTATAATCCTCCGCTTGCAGAGGCAGGGTTCTTGATTGTTTCCCCTATTTCGTCGAAGAAGCCTCCGGGCCACTCTATTTCAAGCGGCTGATATAGTAGTATTATATCGTGGTCCTGTATCGGGGCAAGCTTGTCCATTAGCGAGTATGCTTCAGGTGATCCCTGTACTACGGGTTCGCATTGAACGGCGTGGTCTATGTCGTAGGATGCTTGGGGGGATGACCAGCTCCCGGTGCTCTGGGGGTCGCTGCTCGCTATGTCTGCTCCTAGTATTGATTTTTGTATTCCATGCGGTGTTGCGTAGGCCTCGAAGTCTATGTATGGTATCTTGTTGTAGTAGGGTAGCATTGTCTCGTTGACGAGGTGTGTCCTGATGGTTATCCAGTAGCCGTCTTGGAAGGTGTACCTGTACTCGATTGTTATGGTGTCCTGGACCGTTTTCTGCTCATGGGTGCCTTGAACGTAGTTGTAGCAGGAGGCTGTGTAGGGTTGCCTTGTCATTGTCCATGTGACGTTGAAGACTATGCTCTCTCCGCCGATTGTGTAGTTGTACATCATTTTGACGTGGGTGAAATCGTAGAAAGTATTGTTTATTAGTACGGGGGCCCAGTAGAGCTCCTCCTCTGTTGGATCGTGTGTTAATACTGGTGCCTCTAAGATTTCTGTGTGATCCCATATATCTGATTCCATGCTTACACCGGTCTCCGTCTCTGTCTCCCCTGTAGTTGTGGTAGCGGTTTCGGGATGGCTTGTTGTATGGGTTGTTGTTCCTGTTGGAGTGGTTGTTTCATGTGTTTGCTGGGTGGTTGTCGTGGTTGGTGGGGCTGGTTGATGTGTTGTGTAGACGTAGGCTGCTGCTCCTGCTATGACGAGGACGAGTATGATTACTGTTATAGTGGATTGCAAACCTGGTTTCACCGTTGTCTATTGGATTCCTGTGAGAAGGTGTGGTTGGGGTTATTTAAAAACTAGGGTGAGGGGGTTAGTTTAGTCATGTTTTCCCAGTTTGTCGTAGAACTTGCCTCTATAGCCTATTTCTACGATTATTATTGTACATGGCCTGAGTATGTATGCTATTCTAATGTCTCCTATGCGGGACTTGCAGAGATCACGTAGGCTTCCCTTGAGCCGCGCCTCGCATATGGGGTTATCGGATAATTCCCTTAGTCTCTCATTGACTCTCTTAACTAGGTCTTTTGGAGCTTTTCTAAGGAACTTTTCTGCACTTTTACTTAACTCGATTTTACAGGGCAATCAAACGTTACCTCTTAACGGCACCAAGTTTTAGAAGTTCCCTGTAGACATCATCCTTTACTAGGATGTCCAGCGTGTCAATATAGTCCTCGACTTCCGCCGCGTAATGCTTACACCAATGGGCTAGCTTATCCCTGTTCTCAACCTTATAGTCTTTAACTATGCCTAACACTGGAGATGTCGAAGCTACCCAAGTGAACGTGAGGTATGCTGTGTAAGTCGTGAATTCAACGAAAGCCTTGGGGTCCCGGTCTAATATTCTCTTTATGAGTCCATCAACCCCTAGCTCGGATATTTTCTCAATGACCCATCTATCACGGTCAAGGAGAACAGACAGCCCATATACAAGGTCTTCAGCGAACTTATACCCGCTTCTTCTAACAAGTTTTGCAAGAGCAGTACCTAGCTCCTCCTCTATATTGATGAATTCTTCCAGAGTTGAACGATCTGTACTGGAAAGTATTTGCTGTGTGAGTTCCGCCTCTGGGAGAGCTATTCTAGCCCAGAATTTCTCAACTAAAGAGTGAACATCTTGTTCAAGGTTGTCTGTAGTTAAAGCTTTAGCGACTTCATTTCTTAGCGCATCATCCAACACTCTATAGAGTGCTTCAGCCATTTCCTCACCTATAAACTCACTAAACCTCCCTGCAATACCTTTAATATCATTGACAGCGACATCTCCACTTATACCACTAACTAAGGGGAGGCCAAGACCCCTAATCCATTCAAGCCCATAAATAACAGCTACAGACATACAGCCTCCTCCTACTATATTAGAATAAAAAGAGGACTTTAAAACAGTATGGAAAACACCTTCTAACCCATGAATTGGATTACCCAAACTTTTCCTTAAACCAAATGGAGTTGCAAACGAAATATTCTGTTCCCCGAGAATTCAATCCATATTTAACCTTATATTCCAACAACCATACCGTCACCTTTTTACACAGTCAAGCATGGTCATAAAGGCTTAAACTGTAGATTTGAAGTCGATATAACATTATCAGCTCTTGGAATGCTCGTTGATAAGCACTAAAGATGTGGGGTTCCCATTCCCCTAGAAATCCAGCCAATGAAGACGGGAGGCTGGTAAGTTATTCACTGTGATTATTTCAAGAAACCCAGAGAACCAGGTATTCCGTACAGCATTAAAAAAGGGAGGAAGGTTAGTCTTCCCGTTGTGCTAGCCTTGAGTCTAGCATTAGTAGTGCGTGCGGCTGCTCGCTTGTTAGTTTGAGCATTCCAAGTATCTCGCTGAACGTTTTCTCCTCCTCCACTTGCTCATCTATAAACCAGTGTAGGAAGACCTCGGTAGGCTTGTCGCCTAGTTCCCTGGCTGCCTCGAATATCTTGTTAATGCTGTCCGTAACGAATTTCTCGTGCTTCAACCCCTCCTCGAACAACTGTGTAACGCTCTCCCACTCAACCGGGGGTTTCTCTATAGCTTCGAGGACTACTCTTTCCCCGCGATCGTTTATGTACTCGTAGAACTTCATCGCGTGCTCTACTTCCTCTTTCGCCTGGATCCTCATCCACTTCGCGAAGCCGGGTAGGCC
>WALW01000016.1 GCA_015522635.1 Candidatus Tiamatella incendiivivens
GGAGTAGAAGGCCGGATAGCGAGGCTCTTCCCCGGTCAGCCCGGGGAAGCCGGTGGCCAGGGGTTCAAATCCCCTCGGGCCCGCCACAACCAAAACCAATAAGGGCTCCCAAACGCATCATAACCTAAAAGAGAATGGGGGCGGGGGTGCCCGAGCCCGGCCAAAGGGGGCGGGCTTAAGACCCGTTGGCGTAGGCCTGCGTGGGTTCGAACCCCACCCCCCGCACCAAGCACCAGTCTTGCTGGTGGATTTGCCTGTGACTAGTATCCTGTAGAGCTCTGGGATGCTGATTTGGAGCTCTACTCTCTTCTCCCCGTTCTGGTATTCCTCTATGACTAGGTAACCGTATTTCTTGCCGTTCTTCTTCCTGAACCGTTTGATATAAGCGTACAATTACACCCTTGTTGAGGGTGTATAGGCGGGGCTACAGTATTATCTACGGCTTCACTTATGCTACTTCAACCCTCATAGTATATTCTCAGCCGCCTAGTAACTATTTTGCATGTCTCCTGCTCCAAGTAGTCGTAGATGGCCCGCCTTATGACATTGCTTTTAATCATACCATTAGCTTGGGAGTATATGTTTACTTGGTATAGTTAGTCTTCAAGTATCTTGAGTGTGACAGCTCTCAAGGCCACTTACCTGTTAACTCCCCAGTTAACATTGTCAAAAGACTTGCACCTGCAGGGATCCTTCTGGTTGCTTCAGTTGCAACTGCACAGCTCAACCTTACCCTCAGGCATTGTTATCATCCTCTTTTCTCGCGGTTAGAACAGCGTACTTCCCGAATCATACTAGCTAACTATTAGTCTGACAATCCTCTTTTCAGGTTTGCAAGTCTTCTTGACGTTTGTAGTTAACCTTATCTAAGGAGTCTAGAGGACTATGTAAGATATGAGGGGGAAGCTTCGCCTTCATCCTATTGCCTGCTTGATTAGCTAGGGGTTTCTGCTTAATAGATTGTTAACTACATAGTAGACGATCCCGAGGCAGCTACATCGGATATGAAGATGTGTTTTAGGAAGTTACCAAATAGTTGATCAATTCTGTTGTGGTATTGAATTCTTTGTAGATTCCGATGTCCATTATGCTGTAACCTGTAAATGTGTATCCTTGTTGGCTCCACCAGTTCAGCCAGTCGGATATTAGTGCCTGTAGATTGCTGTATCTGTCTAGTATTGGCTGTGTTTCCTCGTTGTTAGTTTGATCGTCTATCCATGTGAGTGTGGCGAACTTGTTGTTTAGTAGCCATTTCTTTGTATCTGGGGATAGTTGCGTGGGGTGTAGGTAGATGTAGTATTCATCTCCTTGCGTGTCTTTCGCATCCATTTTCAGGGTTAGTGTGTTTGCATTCAGCCATTCGCCTGCGGGGTCTATTATATACCATTCATTGTTGATTTTTGTTAGCACAGATGTGTGTCCTCCTATAGTTTCGTTATGCCAGAAGATTAGCCAAGCATCGTATCCCTTGTCTTTTAGTGCTGAATAGACTAGGAGTGATAGGTCTTCACAGTCCCCTCCCTCGTTTGCTATCGTCTCGTTGGGTAGTTTCCATATGTTGTTAAATTTACCGTATCCGTATAATAGTATGTAGGGATCATATTGATAATACGTGTTTAACTGTATCCATTTGAAGAGATTGATTAGCAGTTCCCCGTTGGTGGAGCTGAATGTTCTTGTGAAATTCTCAGCAGAGACTAGAGCTTCGTTTAGGAATTGATCTCTCTCGCTTTGATTAGCCGTGGTTAGAGACGCTATGGTATACATTTCCTCGACATACTTGGTATAATTGTTCACCTGTTCAGTTAGGTTTGCTACGGAATGCTTGTAAAGGGTTGAGTTTGTTTCAAGCCAGTTCTCATATGCTCGCAGTTTTATTGATAGCTCTTTATTCTCTTCAGTCAAGCCTACTATTTTAGCCGTGTACTCTTCTACGAGTTGGCTGCATTTAGTTATATTACCTGTAAGCCATATCCTGAGTTGACTCATAGTCTTATTGTATTCCAGTAGTTTCCCTCGGATCCTGTTATAATTATTGATTAGCTTCGTATATTTTTGCTGGAGTTCATTATACCTGCCTGTCAGGTTGTAGTAGCTTCTTTTCAAGTCTTTATAGTTCTGTGATATCCAGGTGTAGTTGGATTTTAGGTAGCTGTGGTATTCCTCGAGTTCCTGGTATTCTATAGACAATGTGTTGTAGTTGCCTTGTAAGTTTGATAGCTTGTAATAAGCATACCCAGCGTAAAACGCTGCTAGAATAAGGGCTAGAACCAAGATTATGATTAGAGTTCCCCTCATAATGAAACCACCGATATCCTCGATGGTTTTTACATTGGCTTTCGTTCCTATTTTATTCTATCCAGAAGGCTTCTTTTATTGTTAAAAATAAGGAAATACTGCTCACGGCGGGCAAGGTGTTTCCTCTATCGTGCCAGTTTTGATATATGTTACGTTTATCAGTGAGTTATCCTGTGTAGTTATGTGGGCTATGCCTTCTATCGTTCCTGTTATATGTATACAGTCACCGGGTGCGATGTTGTCAGTTAGTGTTTCAGGATTGTAGGATATATATACTCTCCTACTAGCATCCATAGGATTTGCTTGTAATTGCTGGACTGTGCCTAGGTATGCTTCCATACCCTTTAGTCCTGAGATATCCAGGTTGTTGAACATCAGTAACGTTAGGTTTACTTTATCGCCTTTGTGGCTCATCGGGTCTGTTGCTGCCTGAGTAAAGTTATCATTTGTCCATAGATTGCTGCTTTCCTTTTGAGTTGATAGGTTTATATTTATCTCCCCGTTGTTTAATGCGAGGTAACCTATTCCTAGTAGAATGATGATCACTATGAATATAGTTTTCATTCCCATATTATTTTCTCCGAACATGTTCTTGTAATGGTTCACTAGTTCCTTGTCTCCAGCTTTATTTAAATTTTTATATATTACGTACGGCTTATGTGTAGGCTATAAATACTATCGTTTACAATATAAAATAGGTAAAAACACTAGATGTCTAAGAGGTTAATAGGTGTCTGACTTTGAATGCAGTTGAGTTTATTGCCCTCCTATTAATCCTAACATTTATAGCTATACCCATCTACTCACTTTATCAAACCACTCAGCAAGCGAAGTTAAATAATACTACAACTGCATCTTCTTTGCAAAGTGAAATAGGGTTAGCCTCCTTCTTACTAACCGCAAACCCTTCCCCGAATCCTACGTCAATTAAGCTCAGTAACGGTACAACTATTGTTATAACGAGTCGAAACCCATTTAACTACAAGATAAAATTCCCTATTAATGTTACAATACCGTTAACTGAGTTCCCTCAAGAGCTACCTATTTATAAGGCAATTACATTCAATACTACAAGAGAACTTGTATCTGCTTTAAAGCCTCTTAAACTTAATATGGCAAACATTACATTTAACAATAAGACAAACGAATATATATACAGTAACTCTACCGTATTCTTCTTATATAAGAAGTTAGATGGAAAATTTACTCTATCCTTTAGAAAGCCAGTTAAGGAGAACCCTGTAATATTCGTTCAACGAGTAGGATTACTTTCATGGGATTTCATCGTGTTGAAAACAAACAATGAAGTCTCACTAGTCAGGCTCTTCCAAGGGATACCGTCCACAATATGGATAGACATAAAAACTGAGAACGGAAGTATTATGGAAATATCTGGTTGGTTATTCAAGCAAATATACCTCTTAGCAGAATATCAAGTCGTACAGCCTCAAAACATTTCCGATTACCTCATCCAAAGGATTTCAGGGAAGATCATATCCAAGGACTGGTATATCAGTACACTTGCCTTCACGAAAGCTGATATCAGAAGCCTATCACTGAAATACACCATTACTCTCAATGACTATATTGTACCAGTGTATGTATTCAAGGGAAATTATAGGCTAGACATAGATAATATTCACAGAAGCGGCGAGCTAAGTGGGGTAATACTAGGTATAACTGAAAAGAAAAGTTAGACTATAAACTTGAAGCGTTTCCCACACATTTCTTCTAGGACTCGAATCCACCCTTCATCTACTTTACCATCTACTATATCTCTCCGTATATCAGCGCTATTCCTGCTGCATGGATCACCATATCCTCCACCCCCCGGTGTCTTTACCATAACAACATCTCCCTCGTCAAGAGTAACTGAATCCTTGCTACCTAATCTAAGAATGCCACCACTTTTTTTCACTACTAAGTATTCTGCAGACATGCCCTCCAAGCCTCCTTCCAAACCCCATGGCCTTGTTTTCACTCGTTCCCCTGTAACCGTTAGCCTCGTATCTCCTTGAAGCACCTTGAATGCTCTGACTACTCCATTGCCTCCCCTGTATTTTCCATGTCCACCGCTACCGCTTCTAATACTATATTCTGTGAAGAGTATAGGGTACTCCCTCTCTAAGAGTTCTATAGGCGTATTGAGGGTATTGGTCATGTTGGTTTGGACGGCATCTACTCCATCACAGCATGGCCTCCCTCCGCTTCCACATGCTATAGTCTCATAGAATGCCCATCGTGTTGCATCGGGATTGACTCCTCCTATTGCCATATTACTCATCGTCCCGCAGCTAGCTGCAGGCACTTTCTCGGTTAAAGCCTTCGCCAGTGCTCTGTAAACTACGTCGGCTATTCTCTGACTAGTCTCTACGTTGCCTCCGCTGACTGGGGCTGGTTTGCTTGGGTTAACTAGAGATCCTTTCGGCGCGTATATTCCTACAACTCTAAGGAATCCCTGGTTCATCGGCATAATAGGGTCTAGGATGGTTTTCAGAGCAAAGCTTACCGCCGAGACCGTCACTCCGTATACAGCGTTTATAGGATATCTCACCTGGCTATGTGTACCGGAGAAGTCTACTCGAAGCATGCCTTCGGAGAAGCTCAGTTTCACCCTGATGTTCACAGTTCCCCCGGGGGTCTCCATATAGTCTTCAGCCTCATAGTCTCCTCCCACGTTAAGGCTTCTGAGTATGCTCCTAGTATACCTTTCCGTATAGCTGAGTATCTCGTCCCACGCCTCCGTAACTGCCCTGCTACCGTATTTGGATGCTAGCTCTAAGACCCTTCTCTCACCTACGTTCAACGCAGCTATTTGCGCTTTCAAATCCCCCTTAAAGTAGTTAGGTGTTCTGACATTAGACTCGATCAAACGGAGAAGATCCTTATTGAATTCACCTGACTTCATAATCTTCACAGGAGGTATAATTGTCCCTTCCTGAACAAGCTCTTCCACACCGCCTCCTATGCTGCCTGGAACATAGCCGCCTACATCTACATGGTGGGCTTTATTGGATACTATGCCTATCATCTCACCATTATAATATACTGGCTTCATTAATAATAGATCATTCAAATGCGTACCAGCGATATAGGGATCATTAACCAGGACAACATCCCCGGGATCGAATCCTTCACCGGTTTTCCCTAGGAAGTTAAAAGTGTTCCTAACACCTACACTCATACTTCCCAGGTGAACTGGTATATGCTCGGCCTGAGCAACGAGATCACCATTAGGCGCGAGGATAGCGCAACTATGGTCTAGCCTATCTTTAATATTTGGACTATAAGCAGTGTTCCTTAGGACCACCCCCATCTCTTCGCTAGCATATATGGCTGCGTTTTTTATGACCTCTACTGTAACTTTATCCACCACTTTTCTCACCTCAGGTCCACTATTAATGCACCTGTATCGTGGAAGAAAGCCTCAGTACCGGGAGGGAGGAGAATAGTTGAGTCAGGCGCCTCGATAACCGCTGGGCCATTAATTATGTCCCCGGGATTCAAATTATCAACACTGTACACTAGAGATCGAATCCATCCTCTCTCGAAAAAGACGTTCCTAATACTAATAGGCTTTGCTTCACCGTTATTACTCTTCTTTTCAACCTTAAACTCCGGATTACCAACTCTACCTACAGCATCAAGCCTAGCTACGACGAACTCCACAGGCTCTTCCCTGCTGGAGAAACCATAACGCTTCTCGTGTAACTCGTGGAACGCTTCAACTGTACCCTGCACGCTACCTGTATACGGGACTTGTAAAGTGTAACCCTGCCCCCAATACTTTGCCTCGACAACCATCACCATAACCCTTCCATCTTCCGGTATTTTCTCAGTACCAAGAATCCTATTCGCATCCTCCATCATTTCACTGTATAGTGCCCCCAACATTACGTCAGTAACTTCGCTTGCTAGTTTAACAATGGGCTTAGTGAAACTGTGCCTGTAGTCTGTTACAAGCAAGCCTAAAGCACTGAAAACACCGGGGAAAGGTGGAATTATTACTCTCGGAACCCCTAGGTCTCTAGCTATTTCCACGGCATGGAGTGGTCCTGCTCCGCCGAAAGCATACATCGCGAATTCTCTCAGATCGTGGCCTCTCTCCACACTAACTAGCCTGAGGGCCTTACTCATAATGGTATTCGAGATCTTTACAATACTCCAAGCCGCCTCAACTGTATCCACCCCAATCTCTTCCGCGATCCTCGCGACAGCCTCAAAAGCCAAATCCCCTTCAAGCCTCAGCCCTCCTCCCGCCAGAACTTCTGGAAGTCTCCCCAATACAAGGTTAGCATCCGTTATCGTGGGCTCCTTTCCTCCACGAGCATAGCATGCCGGCCCCGGATCTGCTCCAGCACTCCTCGGCCCTACCCTGAGGCCTCCACCGGGGTCTACCCAGGCTATTGTACCTCCTCCAGCACTAACCTCGGCAAGGTCTATGTATGGGAACCTAATCGGGTAACCGCTACCTCTTACTCGTCTCCCCATGTGGACTTCTCCGCCTATTTCATATATGGAAGTGACTTCCGCCTCATAATCAATCACTGATGAGGCCTTCGCAGATGTCCCCCCCATATCGAAACCTAGTGATTTACCTGTCCCTAGAAGCCGGCTGAAGTACGCTACAGCAATTGCCCCCGCACTTGGCCCGCTTTCAATGAACGCTGCTGGTGTCCGGGAGCCTGCTTCAGCACTGCTTACTCCCCCGTTACTCTGCATTAATAGGATGCTCCCTTGGAATCCTCTTTCCTTTAGGGATTGTTCTAGTCTAGAGACGTATTCTCCGATTAATGGTATGAGTAAAGCATTCACCACAGTGGTACTCGTCCTCTCATACTCCATTGGCTGAGGGTCTACTTCATGGCTTGCAACTGCAATCGCACCCGGACAAGACTTCATTATAGTTTTCTTGGCCTCCTCCTCGTGTAGAGGGTTCTTATAGCTATGGAGGAACGATATAGCGTATACTTTAATTCCTTCACCGCAGAAAGCTTTTACCTTTCTTGACAGCTCCTCTTTACCAAGGGGTTCAAGTTCTTCTCCACCAAGACTTATTCTCCCCTTAACCCCTATTCTCCTACTCCTAGGTATGAGGGGTTTCGGCCTAGTATAATAGGGGTTGTATAGCTGTGGCCTGTTTTGCCTACCTATCTCTATTACATCTATGAAACCCTCATTTGTAACTAATACAGCTGGAGGAGGCTCTAAGCCCGTTTGCCCTAGAAACATATTAGTCCCTAGAGTCGTAGCGTGAACAAGCACAGAGACTTCATTGAGGCTTCCCTCTAATCCTCTTCCAATGACATTGATTACCCCCTTGACAGGGTTTCTAGGTGTTGTCAGGACTTTGAGGTTCCATATCCTCCCGGTTTGCATGTTGAATACAGTGAAATCAGTGAAGGTTCCGCCTACATCAACACCTACTTTTAACAAGACATACACCATTGATTGAAAATTATTATGATAACAGCAATATGAAACAATCGTATTATATAATATTGTATAAAAACAGTTAATAAAAATAGGTTTATGCAGAAACTGTTCTTAGCTACAAAAATATTTATGGTGAGGGTGTGGGGGGAGGAGCGGTTGGCTTATAGTGAACCCTCCTCCCCTTCCTCTGCTTGTCCACTAGTCCTCTCTCAGCCAGCCTCTTCAATATATCGTAGAGTTTATGTTTACTCAAACCCGTTCTCTCTAACAGGTCTTTCGGGCTGGTAATGCCGTCGATTATCAGTGATAGAACGGTCTCTTCAAGTTCCTCAATGCTAGACTCTCCGACTTCCAGTTCATCCTCTTCCTCATTGTTAGGCTCTTCTTCTAGTTCTTCCTCGAGCTTCTGCTTAACATACTCGATATCTTCGATAACAGTGTTTAATGCTCTCCTAGTAGCTAAAAGTTCCTTCTCCAAGTTAGCCACTTGGTCTTGGAGTTTCTTAACGATCTGTTTTAGCTGGATGTTCTCCTCCCCGAGTCCCCCCAGCTTATCCTGGAGTTCCAAGTAGTCCCTCTTATCAAATCCTAATAATAGTTTTAGGAGTCCCAAACTCACCACTATTATTATTTTGTCCCGGGACGGATTAAACAGTGTCTCAAGGTATGACCCGTGTATAATAATAGTATTAGTCCAGTATTACCGTTAGAGGCCTGGTGGTGGGGCCGCGGGGATTTGAACCCCGGACCACCAGCGTTCCGGTATGCCCCGCGTCACGGGGGATCTACCCCCAGGCTGGCATCCTAGCCAGGCTAGACGACGGCCCCAACGACCAGCGTTTTACATGTATATACAGGCTACGGTTTTAAATGGTTCTCCCTAGAGCCGAGTTGAAAA
Organism: Candidatus Tiamatella incendiivivens; assembly: GCA_015522635.1. Classification (NCBI taxonomy): domain Archaea; kingdom Thermoproteati; phylum Thermoproteota; class Thermoprotei; order Acidilobales; family Acidilobaceae; genus Tiamatella (SeqCode); species Tiamatella incendiivivens (SeqCode). The sequence continues at coordinate 8,633 of WALW01000016.1, forward strand.
TATGTTAACCTTATATTTCACAATGCTATATTACAATAAGACTAGTAAACCATCCGCAGATGGTGATCTAACCATCTACTCCTATATGAGTGTGGAGTGTGAGAAGTTTGACTCTACCCGAGAAAGTCCCCTTCAGACCTGGCTACGAGTTAACCATCAAAAGAATATATGACGAAATGATAGCGGATTACCCCGACGGTGAGATAATCTATAGGGATAAGCTGAGGTATACCTACAAAGAATTCGGTGAGCGGGTTGAGAAAGTTGCTGCTGCCTTAAGTACGCTTGGAGTGAAACACTTAGATAGAGTTGCAACCCTAGACTGGAATACTCACTGGCACTATGAGCTCTACATGGCTGTTCCCATGATGAGTGCAGTAGTTCACCCGGTCAACGTTAGACTAGCCCCCAAAGAGATAGTTTACGTCATGAATCACGCGGAAGACAAGGTTGCAGTAGTACACACTGACTTCACTAAACTAGCCCAGATGCTGGGGGATGAATTGAAAACAGTTGAGAGATACGTATTCGTCGGAGAAGACGGGCACCCAGATAGCATAGCAGGCAAGCCAACCCACAACTACGAGGACCTCCTTAAGGAATATGGTGGGAAATTCGAGTGGCCCGAAGTGGATGAGAACCAAGTGGCAGGCATGGGATACACCAGTGGAACAACAGGCCTACCCAAGGGAGTATACCATACCCACAGACAGCAAGTACTCCACGCATTAATGGGCCTCCTCCACGTCACATCAGCTCCAAGAGTAAGCCTTAGCAAAGGAGACATCTTCATGCATATAGTCCCAATGTTCCACGTATGGAGCTGGGGACTGCCTTACGCTGTACCAATGATCGGCCTCAAACAAGTATATCCAGGCAAACTAGACCCCATAATGATGCTCGAACTCATAACAAAGGAGAAAGTAACATACGCCGCAGGCGTGCCAACAATACTCTACATGCTACTAAGCGCACCGGGATCCGAGAAATACGATCTAACAGGCTTCAAGTTCGTAGTGGGAGGAGGAGCACTACCTAAGGGACTAGCCAAGCTAGCATTATCCAAGGGAATAGACGTTATCTCAGGATACGGTATGACTGAGACAGCACCCATACTAACAATAGTGCATATGCCTAAGGAGAAGCTGGATCCGGAGAAAGAGTTAGAGCTAAGGACAAGGACTGGTATACCGATACCCTTAGTAGACCTCATCGTCGCCGATGAGGACTGCAATCCAGTGCCGAAGGACGGTAAGACTATGGGTGAAATACTCGTCCGGACGCCATGGGTAGCCTATGAATACTATAAGAACCCTGAGAGGACGGGGAAAGCGTGGCGGTGCGGCTGGTTCCATACCGGGGATATAGCGGTATGGTATACAGACGGATTCGTCAAAATAGTCGACAGAGACAAGGACGTGATTAAGAGCGGCGGAGAATGGATAAGTAGCCTCAGACTAGAGGACATAATAAGCAGGCACCCTAGCGTGGGCCAGGTAGCCGTAATAGCTGCCAAACACGAGAAGTGGGGTGAGAGGCCTGTAGCACTCATAGTCCCCAAGCCAGGGACCTCGGTTACCGTAGATGATATTATGGGGATCCTGCAGAAGGCAGTTCGATCTGGAGAAATTCCCAAGTGGTGGTTGCCTGACAAAGTACTCGTAGTAGAAGAGTTGCCTTTGACGGGTGTAGGTAAGGTTAACAAGAGAGTCCTGAGAGAAAAATACTTGCATGTTCTAACCGAATAACCCACTAATCTTTTTTAACCCTACAATAGCTTCCAACCGTTTTTATAAACCCCTACGCTCTAGACTAGTAAAACAGCGAGCAACCCCTCATTTCCAGAGGACAGTGAGCAAGCCTTGCACATAATAGACTTCCACATGCATCTACCTCCGAAACCCAAAGATCCCGTTGAAGCAGGCTGGAAACTGGTTGAATCAATGAACAAGTCAGGAGTATCGCATAGTGTAGTAATAGCCGTTGAAACCAGTAGGAAACTCTTCAAAGTCAGAATGGATAAAAAAGCCCTGAGGAAAGCGTTGAGTGAAAGCGGCATACACGCTGTTATGAGCAGGTGGAGTGTAATAAGGAGAATCATAGAAAACCCCGATAAAGTCCTCGAGGAACACGAGTACCTCCTAGTTGAGCACCGTAGAGATAACAAGGAAATACTGGCCGCAGCCGAATCCAGTGGAGGCAGATTAGTACCGGTAATCAGTTACAACCCAGATATCCCATTAGAGGATAATGTGAAGTGTATTGAGAGGAACAAGGGAAGAGTCCTAGGATTAAAACTGTTCCCGACATTCCACTTCATAGACCCTGGGGACAAAAAGCTCTACCCTATATATCAAGCATTAATGGATAACGGCATGATCCTCATAGTACACACCGGATGCGACCCTGGTATATGGGAGCTCCCCTCTATGTGTAAAACAGCTAGGCCTAGGAGTCTCGACGGTGTCGCAAGAATATTCAAGGATTTGGATATTGTTGTAGCCCACTTAGGTAGCTACAGCCTGTTGGAGCCGGGCATATTCTTCCATGAAAGCATCGAGCTAGGCAGGAAGCATGAGAACGTCTACTTCGATACAAGCGCGATAGACACCTACTTTGTAGGGAAAGCTGTGGCAAAGCTCGGTGCGGACAGGCTCTTATTCGGCTCCGACTACCCGTACATGGTCGGCTTAACCTTAAGGGACATTGTGTGTGAATACATAAAAGCCTGTTGGAGTGATGATGTTAAAATGAGAATTCTAAGGGAAAACGCTATTAGGCTACTGGGAACTCACGGGTGGAAGATCTTTTAACTATGGCCATATTCTATAATTCATCTTCCTCGAAAAAACCGTCAAGCTCCTCTTCTTCCTCAGCCAGCTCCTCTACCTCCTCGAGATCCTGTATTTCATCCTCCTCGAGGAGATTCAAGAGCTCTTCCTCCTCTTCCTCCATGGGCCCAAACACCATATCCATCCCTCCACGCTATTCCATTTGAATCTTATTATACAATGAGTTTTTCAAGATTCCCCTAGTTTCTAATGGAAATGATTTATAGTTCGATTATAAAATAATCAAACAGGTGGTTCGTTGAAAGTATTCCTAATCAGACAATGGTTCGACACTAGCATAGGCGGGTACTACTCACCCATCTACAGGGAGGACTGCATAGACCTAATACCCAGACCCATGCCGATAGGAGTGCCCTACAAAGAATTCCACGCCAAATGCATAAAGGGTACCCTAGAAAGGTACCTTCCAGTAGACTCCCTCCGCACGAGCACAAGAACCATACCCGTCTCAAGGGCGCTGACACCAGGGTGCCCCATAGTAGATAGAGGCATATACTGCGACGCCACCGGTAGGCTCAAAAGTCTAGGGGCAGCGGAAGGAGACCACATAGTATACACAGCAGGCCTCGCCCACTACCCGAAGGACTTCTTCAAAACAAGGTGGAGGCTACATGACATAAGAAGCGTCCTCGAAAGGAGCCGTAGGGGAATATATATTATAGGCTACATGGAGATATCGAAAATAATTGAAACTACAATCCTAGGGTGGAGCGAGGCAGTACTAATAGACCCCCGAGTAGACTCGATCGGCAGGCTCACCGGGTACATTTGGAACCCAGTCTTCTACCTCTCACCAGCACGCGGAGGCATACTCCTAGGCGAACCCTTGAAGATTGCTGTCTCGGAGAAAGAAGGGTTAAAATATATCAAACCCATAGGCCTGCCAAGATTTAAATCCAAGTACTTCAGGAAGACCGTTCTCAGAGGAAGAGCCGCGGAGAACCTGGTTAGGTACCTAGAATCCCTAAAATAACAGTGAAACAATCATGCTCAACGGGGTGTAGGATTTGAAGATCCTCGTCATCGGAGGCGGAGGCGTCGGCGAGAGCCTCTGCGTCAGGCTTGCAAGAGTAGGGCACAGCCTAGTCGTAGTAGATAAAAACGAGTCTAAAGTTAGGAGGATAACAGCTGAGGCTGATGTTGAGGGAATAGTGAGAGACGCGACAGACCCCATGCTCTACGAAGAACTAGACTTAGAAACATTCGATGTAGTAGTAGCGGCGACAGATAGGGATGAGGTAAACCTCTTCGTCGCAAGCATAGCAAAGGAATACGGTGTAAACAGGATATTCGTCAGAGCGAAAAACAGGGCCACAATAAAACTCCTCAACATGCTGGGGGTAGAGGCCTCTGTAGCGGAGAACGATATCGTCGCCGGAATACTGTTCAGCGAGATCGAGGGGAGATTCTCTGCAGTAGAAATAGTGAACGTCTACACAGGAGACTTCATCATAGCCTCAAGAACCATTACAAAGGTAAGTAAAGCACTAGGGAAATCCGTAAGGGAAGTAGAGAGCGAGCTGCCATCTACAGTGAAAGTAATAGCAGTATTCGACGGTGAAAACTTCCTCGACCCGGATAAAGTTCTAAGCCTCGAGCCGGGATATATTATAATCGCCCTATCAAAAATAGACAGTGTAGACAAGCTGGACGAGGCGATAGGCTAGTATACGTGAGGTGTGATCCATGGACTTTACAAGCCTACTAGTCGACCTAGAAAGCTCCTGGCTATACATAAAATCTAACAGAATACTCCTAGACCTAACCTACACAGCCCTAGTCCTCATAATACTATACCTAGTCATTAAAGGATCACACAAAACCTTCAGAGGCCTCTACAAGAAAGGCATAATGACCGAGAACGCAGCTGAGAAAATCTCTAGGACAATAGACCTCATAACCTATATTCTAGCCATAATCGCTATAATCTACATCTTCACCCAAGCACAACAGCTTGGCATACTGGTTATCGTCCTCATAATCCTTGGAATAATCATAAGCTGGGACGTCCTAGTCAACCTAGTCGGATACTATACAATAATGATATCCCGGATAATAGAAGTAGGAAGCTACATCGAAATCGGCGAAATCGAGGGAAGAGTGCGTGAAATAAGCCTCCTACATACCGTCCTAGAAACAGGCGGTGGCATACAATGCGTACCAAACAAGGAATTCCTACAGAGAACCTACCGTGTGCACGGGGAAACAATAGACGTATGCCTCAAACTAAAAATATACTACGAAGGAGGCCTCTCCACACTAGCCAACCTCGAGAAGAAGCTATCTACACTCCTAGAAGCAAGGAAAGGAGAGTACCTAGCAGTTCCAGATGAGAAAATACGGTTAACACCACTCAAAGTAACAAGCGAATACGGGGAATACCTTATGAAAACAAGGATGCAGGGCCCGAGATACGATCAGCACAGAATAGGCCAGCTAATCAAAACAATAGCAAACGCGATGGTTACAAGCGAGATAAAAGGAGAAATAGAAACAGTAAAATGCCAGCAGCCAAACCCTTAAAACCGCTCAAACCAGAAAACCCAGCAAGGTGAACCAGTAATGCCGAGGAGGAAGCAAGACCCCTATACATGCCCAGTATGCGGTACAAAAATAGAAGAACCGGATAAAACATGGCAGCTAGTATCCCCACTACCCGACAAGAAGGGGAGGATAACGATCACAGTAATGGGATCATTCACATGCCCCAACTGCGGATACAAGTGGAAAGCAGTGATAAACAAACTAAAAGTAGGAAGCGGAGACCTGGAAATAGAAGGGGCGAAAGGGGCAAAGAAACTGGAACCAGTGGAACCACCGCCGGACAGGGAAGGGGAAACAATAGAAATAGACCTAGACGAACTCTAACCCTCAAACAAATTACCAGCACTTCTCCCGTTTCCCTAAAACTATCATTAACCCGGCTGAATTATAATAAAAACGAGAAAATCACTCTAAGCCTAGCATCTTCTTGACAAGCTCCCTTATCTGCATCTTATGTATCTTACCCGTACTAGTCAACGGTAACTCGTCAACCCTGAGGAACCTGTCAGGTATCCAGAACTTGGCAATCCTACCCTCCCCAACAGCCTCCATGAAATGCTTCCTAATAGGCTCCTCACCCACATCGCCAACGTACACCAGGACAGGCCTCTCACCCCACTTCTCATGCCTGACAGGGACAGCTGCAACCATCTCTACACCTTCAACCTCACTAGCAATACTCTCCAACACACTACTCGGAATCCACTCTCCACCGCTCTTAATAGCGTCCTTCACCCTATCCAAAACCTTCAATCCACTGTCAACAGTAGGCTCGCCAAGGTCACCGGTACGGAACCATCCCTCCACAAACGATTCCCGCGTCTTCTCCGGATTATTATGGTAGCCATCCGGCATCCACGGACTCCTATACCAGATCTCCCCAAGCTCACCTGGAGCCGCTAGGCTACCATCCTCCTTCACTATCTTAACCTCCGCATAAGGCACCGGGTGAGTCACCTGCCTAGCCTCCTCAGCACTAGTATGATCAGTAACAATAGAAATCGACGTAGCGAGCATATCAGTAGCGCCATAGATTGTCGAGTAAACCATGCCAGCCCTCTTCATCTTCTCAGCCAAACTAATAGGCACAGTGGAACCGCCTATCAACGCCTTAAACCCATCGAACCGCTCACCACTCTCCAATAGCATATAGATCATAGTCGGCACACCGTTCATCCACGTCACACCCTCCCGTTTAATCACACCAGCCAAATACTCCGAGTCCATCTTCGGTACAAACACCAGTTTAGCACCGACGAAAGGCGCTATGAATATCGAGCCCCAAGACAGTATGTGGAACACCGGTATCAGGGACAGCATAACATCTCCGCTACCCAGCTTAGCCGGAGTATCATACAACGCCAACTGATGAGCGATAGACAATGCTCCAGCAACCATTTTACTCTGACTATACAATACCGCCTTAGGCTTGCCAGTCGTACCGGAAGTATACAGTAACGCATAGGGAGCCTCAGGGTCAACACTCTCAACACGATAAACAGACCCACCACTCAATATCTCCCCATACCTCTCCAACTCAAACTTAAACCCAACATCCAAGTTATCAGCCAAACCCTTAAACGGCTCAGAGTAAAACAAAACCCTAGGCCTAACCTCGCCGACAATCTCGGCAATAGTCACAGGAGGCAACCTGAAGTTCACAGGCATAAAAACAGCCTCCAACAAACCAGCAGCATACGCTATCTCCATAAACCTCACACTATTAACATCCAAAACAGCAACAACATCACCCCTACCAACACCCCTA
>WALW01000017.1 GCA_015522635.1 Candidatus Tiamatella incendiivivens
GGAATACATCATCCTCTATGGCAGCTTACGCTGCTAGGGCTGGGTTAAAGGCAGTTATAGTATTGCCAGAAGGCAAAGTCGCTAAAGGCAAGGTTTCCCAGGCCATTCTTCACGGAGCAACTATTATTAACGTCAGAGGAAACTTTGATCTAGCCCTCAGCGTAGTTAGGGAAATAGGTAGAAAAGGCATTGCATATGTTATGAATTCAGTCAATCCCTGGAGGCTAGAAGGGCAAAAGACTGTTGGGTTCGAAATCGTTGAAGAGATAGGTATTCCTGACTGGATTGTTTTACCGGTAGGCAACGCGGGTAACATATCTGCACTATGGAAAGGATTAAAAGAGCTCGCGGAGGCCGGCTTAATCGATAAACTGCCGAGAATAGCTGGAATACAGGCTTTAGGCGCCTCTCCACTAGCACAGGCGTTCAAAAACAATCGTAAGACCCCGGAATTCATAGATAATCCAGAGACTATTGCATCCGCTATTAGAATAGGAAAACCTGTTAGCTGGAAGAGAGCTATGAAGGCCGTTGAAGAATCTGGAGGTGTATTCGAATCTGTTACTGACCGCGAGATCCTTGAGGCTCAGAAAAACCTGGCTAGAAAAGAGGGACTTGGGGTTGAGCCAGCTAGTGCTGCGGCATATGCTGGAGCAATGAAGCTTGTAGAGACCAGTATAATCGATAAAGATGACAAGATTGCAATAATTGCTACGGGGCATGCGCTAAAGGATCCTGACATAGCTGGTTCCCACGAGGTTGTGAAATATTCTGCTGACCCAGAAAGTATAGAAAGAATAATCCTGAATATAACTTCAAAGTAGACCCTTGTAATATAAGAGCTCCGCTATCAGGACAGCTGTTCCACCAGCCCCTCTGACAGTATTGTGCCCCAATGCAATATACTTAAGCCATCCGGTATCCTCATCTATTCTAAGCCTCCCAACGGAAACACTCATCCCGTTCCCATGATACACGTCTAGCCTGGGCTGAGGCCTCTCCTCGTCCTCAAATATGATAACAGGCTTCTCCGGTGCTGTCGGCAGGTTATAACCAGCTATCCCGTTACCCGGATACCTGGCTAGCACTTCCTTTACAAGACTCGGATCGGCTCCCTCTATAGTATTAACAAACACGGACATTACATGTCCATCAATTACAGGTACTCTATGCGTACTCGCAGCCACTTCCATCATAGCTGGTCTAACAGAATTCCCAACCAGGTCTCCGAGAATTTTCTTAGACTCTAATCTCACTTTCTCCTCCTCACCACTAATCCATGGTATAACATTGTTAGCAATCTTCACTGCAGGTAGACCGCTGAATCCCGCGCCTGAAATGGCTTGCATAGTAGAAACCGTAACGCTCTGTATTCCAAGTGAATCCATTATAGGTTTAAGTGTCAGTGTAAGTATGGCAGTAGTGCAATTAGGCACTTTTACCATATATCCCTTCCAACCTCTTCGCTTTTGATTCCTGATAAGGCTTATATGATCAGCGTTTACCTCCGGGTTAATGAGGGGGATATCTTCTTCGAGCCTCAATGGGCTAGCGTTGCTAACTACGTTAAAGCCCTCTTGCAGCATCCTAGGCTCTATTTCTCTGGCGACCTGAGAAGGTATTGCTGATATAACGAGTTTTACTCCGAGCCTACGCATTGTCTCAATGCTGTAACCTTGAACCTTTCTTTCACCCATATCCATGGGCATTAACCAGTCTATCGCCCAATCCACAGCTTCAGCATAATTCTTGCCCTTCTTTTCGTAACTAAGGGTTATGGGAATAGGCTCAAACCATGGATGATTCCATAAGAGACTCATAACCCTCTGTCCCACGAGGCCTGATGCTCCCAGTACACCTACACTAATCATGTTCAATCACCTAATACAAGCTGGTCGTGGAGGAGTTTAACTAATTCTAGGATCCTATCTCCCGAAGCCTCGATCAACACTGCTGGCTTCGGGCATAATGACCTAATACTAGGATTATATTCACGGCTCCCACAAAAGATCCTGTTGATATGGCTGAATGTCTTGTAGTTGCAAACGCCTCCCCCTACTAATGCAATGCTTCCTTTGTTACCGTTCGACTTAGCAGCTACTAGTTTAACTTTTCCAATGCCATTAGCTTTTCTCTCTAGTTTGGTATTGAATTCATTCCAGAAGCCTACCAAGGCTGTTATTTCCGTGTCTGCAAGTGCTTCAAATGTTTTGGGATGAATTCTCTTGGCTCCATGTCGAGAGGCTATTAATCCCTCTTCAAAGCTCATGCTCCTGACTATTACTGGGTTATCTACGATAGACGGATCAGCACTGTATATCCCTGGGACATCAGTGGCAAAGTATACCTTATCAGCTCCAATTAGTACAGCGAGAGAAGCAGCAGTGTAATCCGATCCTCCCCTTCCAAGTGTGACCGTCCTATTATCGTTCAAACCAGCTATATATCCTTCAATCACCGGAACCCTACCATCTCTAATTTCCTTCTTTAAGAGACCTACGGCCTGGCGCGTCGACCTATAATCTATTGAGACGTCTCCTCCACTATAGGCTGCCTTTACTATTTTTCTCGCATCAAATAACACGGCTTCAGCGCCCAACGAGTTCAACACATAGCCCATCAAGATCTTGCTTAGAGTCTCACCCATGGATATAATATATTCCTTCTCCCACCTAGAGATAGGCCTGTCTTTAATTCCCTCAGACACTATGTTCAAATACTCTACTATCTCAGAATAGGGTACTCCAAGGTTCATCGCGGCATCCAAATACCTGTCGATCACCCTCACTGCCGCATCATAATCACCGTCTACAGCCATGAAGAGGTCGTCTGTGACCGATTTCATAGCAGACACCACAACTATAGGCTTCACACCGTTGTCCATGAAACCATCCATAATTGCCTCAGCCGCGCTGACATAGTCTTCCGGTGACCTCAACACGGATCCGCCTACCTTAACTACCGCCATCAAGGACAACAACCCCCTCTAAATCCGGCCTGGATATCACAGGGAATGACTCGATGTTCTCGTCCCTAAGGATGTCATGTAGAGTTAGAACTATCCTCTCTGCCTCCTCTCTAACATTGTGAACCAGAAAAACAGATGGCCCAGCTCCACTAATGTTGAATCCCAGTGCTCCACAGTTAAGCGCTTTACTCTTGAGTTGATCATAGAAGGGTATCATTTTCTTCCTAAACGGCTCTGCAACCACGTCTCTGGTGATCGCTTTACCTAATGTTACCGGATCACCCATCATAGCAGAAGCGATTAATGACGCCAATGCTGATGACTGATAAACATGGTATCCCAGGTCTAGGCGCCTGGGTATTACTTTTCTCGCATACTCAGTTTTCCGCAACCCATTAATCCTCATTACAAGGATGCCAAGCCATATCGGAGGGGGAGTTATCTTTAGTATGTCAAGACCTGACGGGTAGCCTACTAATACAAGTCCTCCAAGTAACGAGGCCGCTATGTTATCATAGTGCCTCGCCGATGAAGCAGCGAACTCTCCCTCAGCAGCGGCTTCCAGAACCTCATTATACCTTGGTTTATTGGAGAACACCCGGAAAAGGCCCATTGCGACTCCAGCTGAAGAAGCTCCTGAGCTTCCCAGTCCAGCCGATACAGGGACCCCTTTTCGCACGTTAATCTTCAAACCCATAGAATCCCCACAGTATTTGGCTTGGAAGTATTTTGCAACGTGATACGCTACGTTCTCACTACCGTTCGGGGCTCCCTCTGCAGTAACATTTATTGAATTATCATCGGTTACCTCTATTCTTATTATATCAAAGAACTTGTTTACAGCCAGCCCAAGGATATCGAATCCCGGGCCCAGGTTAGCTATGGATGCAGGAGATTTAATGAGGATCCCCCGGTGGAGGGGTCTTCTGCAATCTATATCGTTTGGCGCACAGCCACCACCCATTGGTTTTGTTGTTGGAATACTTGTTTAGAATAAAATGGAAATATAAGCTTAACCCATTAATATTACACTTAAACTTCGGTATCACCTAAAGTAAACTAAAATCCATGGATTCTTAGCAAAAGAAGATCCATATACGTATAAAACCGATGATTATGATCTCTATCATATACACTTCAATACTTTATCCCACTATAAACCCCACCTATTACAGTGGGAAAATTTATAAACAAGCATAAAGGTAGGGGGAAACCTGATACGTGGAGGTGGATGACTTGGACTCGGATGGCTCCTCGACCCAGAGGAATGCCTTAAATGCTACTATAACGGTAGAACTAAGCTAGGCATACCTAAACAAGTCCTTGATAAAATACTCACCGTAAATACTGGTTCTAGAACCAAAATCTTCGTGGAATCCTACGCCCACGCTATAAAAGGTAGAGATCCTTTCTATAAATTAAAACAATCTCTAAACGAATATGCATTCAAGTTAACAGAGAATCTCAACAGAAAACTCCAGCAATCAAGTACACTAGAGATCCTGAAGACAATAGCATTAGCTAACAGTGTAGATGTCTGGATGCCGGGAAAGAATATATCCTCCCTAAGAATGAATGGAAACGCCTATGTAGACGAGGCTCTCGCATTCGAAGTTAATGAGTCACCGGATATTCTCTATATACTCGATAACTCCGGTGAAGCAGTAATAGACACGCTAGCCGCTCTAATCCTAGCAGACCATGGTATTCAGGTAACACTAGTAGAGAGAACAGAGCCTTATGAGCTTGACGTGACAATAGACGAGGAAAGAGAAATACTGTCTACAGTATCCAAGTTGCTAGGTTACAGCACGAGGAGGATACGGCTTCTAGAGACAGGGTCAAGATACCCTGCACCTATCGCCGAGTATAATACGGTAGAGGTTAGAGACGGGATCGAAGAAGCTAGCATGATAATCTCAAAGGGTATAGGCAACTTCGAAGCATTTAGAGAGAAATGCCCTTCAAACCCGTCAAAAATAGCCATAGCTCTCAGGGCTAAATGCAATCCTGTTTCACGTTACTTCCAAGTCCCACGGGATACAGCAGTAGTTTCCAGAATGAGGTGCCGGTAAATGCATAGAATCCTAGTCGCAAGCAACCTACACCCTATTCTAAGAGAGAGACTAGAAGAACACGGTTATACCGTCACAGTGAAAACCGATCTCAAAGATGGAGAACTAAAGAAGATAGCTGGGTTTCACGACGTGTTAGTTGTTAGAAGCAAGCCTCTAGTAACGAGGGATGTAATTGAGGAGGCAGCAAGAGGGAATTTAAAATTGATAGTGAGGGCAGGCGTAGGCCTCGACAATATAGACCTAGAGGCAGCTAGAGAGTATGGAGTAAAAGTGGAGAATACCCCTGAAGCCTCGACGCAAAGCGTGGTGGAGCTAGCGATAGGTCTAATGTATAGCTTAGCGAGGAATATTCCCCAGGCAAACAGGGAAGTAAAGAGTGGATTATGGAGTAAATCTAGTGGAATAGAACTCTCTGGCAAAACACTTCTAGTCATAGGTCTGGGAAGAATAGGTGGAAAACTAGCGGAAACAGGGAAACACCTGGGTCTTAGGGTGGTAGCACACGATCTACCTGGCTTGAAGCAGAGAGCTGGAAATCTAGGTGTAGAATTTGAGGAGGATCTATGTAAGGCGTTGGGTAAAGCGGACATAATATCAATACATGTCCCACTAACACGGCAAACCAGGCATATGATAAACAAAGAAACAGTAAAATGTATCAAACCCGGAGCTCTACTCATCAACACTTCTAGGGGAGAGGTAATCGATTCAAAAACACTTCTAGAAGCCCTAGAAAAACGCGTAATTCAAGCAGCAGCACTAGATGTGATGGAAAACGAGCCGCCTAAAACAATATACGAGAAGAAACTAGTAGATCATCCCAAGGTAATAATAACCCCCCACATAGGCGCCTCAACAAAGGAAGCACAGAAAAGAGTAGCCGAAACGGCGGCAGCCAAGATAATCCATTTTCTAAACCAAACGAAACAGCCTCTAAGCCATCTGCATATGAAGCAGGATAACAAGGCTTATAGAGTTACAGAGGTGTGGAACCCTTGAATAAACCAAAACTTCTCACACCAGGTCCCGTAGAAGTCGGGGACAAAGTACTATATGCTCAAGCCCAGAAGATGATAAGCCATCGTGGGAGGCTATTCCAACAAGTCTACAGTGAGACAACAGGTATGCTAGAGGAAATGTCCAATGCTGAGGAAGCATTAATCTACGCCGGCTCAGGTACTACTGCAGTAGACGCTATGATTTGGAGCCTAATTGAACCAGGATCAAATGTTCTCGTTATTGTAACAGGGGAATTTGGAAGAAGGCTCGAGGCAACGATAAGGGCTAGAGGCGTGGAGGTAATGAAACTGGAGTCCAATCCCGGAGAACCGGTGGAACCCTACTTAATTCAAGACGCTATAGACAAATATAAACCGGATTACCTAGCAATAGTCCATAACGAAACCAGCACCGGCCTAGCCTACAGGAACCTGGAGAAAATAGCGCAATACGCCTCGGAAGCTGGGGCAAAAACCCTGGTAGACACTGTCTCAGGGTTCCCCGCGGAGAAGCTGGAGTTAAATAAAACAGGAATATTCGCTGCAGCTACATGCAGCCACAAAGCCTTAGCAGCACCTCCAGGTCTGGCAATAAATCTCCTCTCAAGGGAAGCAGTAAAATACCTAGAGAAGACTGATCCCCCTGGAATCCCACCGAGCATCAACTTATACAAGAACCATAAATTCTATCTTGAAAGAAGAGAAACACCCTACACTCCTCCAGTAACACTAATCCAAGCTCTACAGACAAGTCTTACTGAAATAATGAAGAAAGAAATGAATAAGTTTCGAGTCGAACATGAGGAAAGAGCAAGCATTCTATACGGAAAACTCCCTGAACTAGGATTCAGAACACTAGTGTCAAAAAAGGAGTATAGAAGCAATACTGTAACAGCATTCTATACCCCAGAAAATGTCGGTGCAAAACAAATAGCCACATACCTTCTAGAGAAAGGATACAATATCTCAACAGGAATAGGAAAGCTCAAGGATAACGTGGTTAGAATAGGGATAATGGGACATATCACACGAGAAGATCTATATGCCATTCTAAGAGAACTAGAATCAGTAACGCACACATAGAAAAAGCATCTCAGAATCTATAAGAGAAGAAAACACATCACAATCACAGATGGAGTATACCAAGTCCGTGTATATACATAATAAAACCATATTTCACAAAAACCATATTCTTTATGAAATTCCATTTCTAATGGACTTATCAAGCTCTTCGAGTTGCTTTAATGCTCTGAATAATATCTCCTGGCTATATTTCGATATGTTCAACAGTATCATCATCCTTTAAAACCTGAGATACATGTAGATCTTCTCAGCCTCCCTCCAAGGTATCGATGGGAAACAGTTGTTTTGGCGGGCTCGCGTGAATTTGAACCAGCCAGACCCTTTGCCATGCGAGAAATTAATAATACGTGGAATTCCGGATTACCAATGTATAACGAAATTCAAACTAGATATATAGAATGTATTTTGATATGCTTAGTGTAGTCTTTATTTGTACGCACGTTCTCTAGTGCCTATATAATGCACTATGATAGTTTTTGAACTCCAATCTACTGTATACACAACCCGTACGTCTCCTATACGAATCCTAAAAGTATCA
>WALW01000018.1 GCA_015522635.1 Candidatus Tiamatella incendiivivens
AACTATCCGATTTTGAGAGAAGCTTCGCCTCTGTTTTCCAGTCACGGAGGCAGACGCATCATAATACATTAGGTGTTACTAATAGCGGAATGGCACCTGTAATGGTGCGGCCGCCGGGATTTGAACCCGGGACCCCCGGCTTGGGAGGCCGGTGTCCTAGTCCAGGCTAGACGACGGCCGCTTCCTAATATTTGTTTCCTGTTCTACCGGATTTTAAAAGTGATTTTTAAGGGTTACCTGGTTTTCTTACTAGGTATATTGCTATTATTACGATTAGGGCTATTATTGCTGCTGTTCCTCCTATTATTATATTATTGTTTCTCGGTGTCTCTGGGTTTACTTTGATGTTTTCTAGGTCTCCTAGTATGGTTTGGTTTGGCTGTATTTTTCTTATAGCCTGGTCTCCTGGTTTGAGTGTTATTTCCTGGTTTAGTACCTGGGTTGTGTTGAATCCTGCTTTTCCTGTTTTTGCTAGTGATAGGAGTATGTTTCTTAGTGCTACTAATGTTTTGACAGGGTCATTTACCCCTTTCCCTCTGATTAATGGGGTAGTGATTATGTTCTTGTTTGGAGTTATTAGTTGGGTATAACTCGTTCCGTCTTTAACCTCAAAGTTACTTGCGAGTTCTTCGAGTGTATTGATTAGGGCTTTTTCGTTCGATTCCATGGTTCCATTACCTGATGCTGATGCGTGAAGTTGGAATGATTGCTTCATTCCTTTTATATAGGATTCAAGGTGATCAGTGAAGCCGCCTTTATAGACTATGTGTTGCTTCATCTTCATTATTCCTGTTGATGAGATGTATGCGTAGTTGTTTATTTCTAGGGTTCTATTCTGGCTTATTAGAAATAGTATACTTAAGTAGTTAGACATATAGGGTGTGTATTGTGCTGTCGTCCCGTAGGGTATTATCGCTGTTAAATCTATAAAGTATTCCCCATTTGAAAGACTATGGTTGAAGCTAACTATTTCCGCGTCCCTGGATGGTAAGAATTGGAGTGCTGTAATGTTCTTTAAACTGTTTTCAATGGACGTGTCATTAGTATGTATGTCAAAGTGTGCTTTCAGCGTCCAGTTATACTGTTCATAGGCAACATTGTATTTCATTAACATCCTGGTACAGCCCTTACCTTCACGGTGGAATATTTGAGTTAGATTCATTAATCCAGTCAGGTTTCCGTTATTTCTTATACCAGTCAGGTTAACTTCCATGTATTCATTGGAGCCTGTAGCCTGTGTCTGTGTTCCGTTTTGAAAGATCGATTCATCCTTGATTGTTTTATCCTGGTAGAATGTGTAATTATACAATACCCGGAAAGACGGTGTTGCCTCTCCATTCCTTGCTGGGATTGATCCTTTAACTCTAACATAGCCATCACTATAGAGAGTTGCGGTAATAGTCATATTCAGACCTTGTCCTCCTACTGCATCGTTAGCAACCGCGTTTACTGGGCCCCACTGGTAAGGCAGGACTGCAAAAAGTAATAGCATTATAATAATAACAGAAATAACTCTATTCAATATTGAACACCAAATCCTCTTATACATCGTAGAAGTTCTAAAACTAAGTATAATAGTCTTCGTATACCCCCTTCTTTCCACCTACTATGGGTCTGAATGCTTCACATAACCATTACTATACAATAAAGCAGCCATGTTAATGTTCTACTCGAAATTACTAGATCCCCACATATAACTCAATGGCCACGCTTGAGTCCTGCCCCCTTTTCACCATGTTTGGAGCAACATCATACAATAGGAATAATATGTAGAGAACTTGAAGTAAGGGCTTCATGGATAATGCGAAAACCGTCAATGAAGGGAAGATTGATGCTGCAACAGACAGTGATATTGCTTGGCTACTAGCTACACTGGCTAATAAGAGTATTACAGCATACTCATACTCCAGCCTCAAAACTCTAATGGTGACTAAAGCGATTAGAGTTTGAATGATATAGTATGAGAATAATCCGGCTATAACTAAGAAAAGTATCTCAGGATGAGTAACTATTAGCCTTGATACCCTTGCAGTAGCAATAAACACTATTAATAAGACTCCCGTGGCTGAGACTCCTGGGAGGTACTTCTTTACCTCCATGAAACCCTTCTTCCCTAGGCGTCTCTCGAGGTACCTCCTAGTGAGGAACCCTAAGAATAGTGGGACTAGAATATACATCAATAATAGTAAGCCCAGATTAAGGGCGTTAAACTCTATGAAGACTCCTCCAACGATTGATAGTAGAATAGGTGAAACTAAAGGTATCAGCAGTAACCCTAACACTGCGACAACGAGGGCGTCTTCGACGCTGGCACCAGCTATACCAGTCCATCCTATAAGCATGTTAGAACAGGGTATAGCCCCAACCATAGCGAGAGCGAATGCAAGGTCAGGGTATCCTTTGAGAATAGTGTGAGAGATGAAGTAGGCAGTGATAGATGCTACGAAGAAAGCATAGGTTAATGTTAAAGCTATAAGCCAGGGACGCTTAACTGCACCGATAACCTTCTCAACAGCGAGACCTGTCAACATAGGGTAAAGCATAATGAAAACTGAAAGCCAGCCGATAACTCTCAACGTAAACCTTGAGAAACTATACTCTAAGCCGACCAGGAAAGCCAGAACCATAATGATGGCGGCATAAATGTAGAGCCTCTTCCTCAAATCAAGCAATAACCACTTGCTATTCAACCTAGAAACCCTGTATGGATGGGGTATAGGTATATGGTAGATATAAAATATCAAGTACAACTTGGAGATAACCTATATTCTACCTAGAAGACTCTACGGAACACCCTTTTGCTTTGATGCGTATGACTAATGGAAATGGTTTTGCTAGCGAGTAATGTTAGTTGGAGGTGTAAAAGCAAGAGCTATTACAACTAGCGAAGTAGTCTCCACATTGACGCCGGATCCGAATACTATTTGACCATTTGTCACATTGTAATCTGTAAAGAATCCTCCACCAGGACTTTGAGCTATTTTTATGAGGTGCAGCCAGTTATCTAAGTATATATTGGTGGGATCCAAACCATTCTGCTTTAGAGTCCTATAATAGTATATGGCTAGTGCAACTTTATAGACGTCATATGTATGGTTATGACTGTGATAGGATTCGTCTGGGAATCCGTATCCGTCCACATTTCCAAAAGTCTTGAATATAGTACAAGAGAATATTCTTCATTTCCTTTCCATAAAGAGTCGATTCCTTTCAATGCTAGCCAATCGGCATAATAAATCCAGTTGGATAAAACTCCACTCTCGTTTTCAACACTCGTCATCAAAGTGTAGTTAGTTCCGTTCACAGGAATAGTTCTTAGAATTATGTTATACCACGTCCTTGGAATACTATGATTATAAGGTTTTCCAAATAGTATATTATATCTAGAATCACTAGTATATTTGAATGTTCCTAGGTTCTCATTTATCTTCTCCGCTAAAGACGTCGCCCCACATATCTCTAAGGCTCTTATGGCTAGGTAGTTATCGTGTAACAGGTATATTACTTGGGACTCGTGGCCTGCCTCGTTGGATGCAGCAAGTAGTCCTAGATTATCTACTTCTTGTAACTTGAGGAACTTACAAGCGTCTTTAAATCTGATTTGACTACGGAAATTATTCATGCTACCAGTAGCTGCACTTGTTTTCCATGCTGTTCTAGGGGGTGGTTTCCGGTTTGTATAGGACGAGGTTTCAGAGTTTGGAGTGATTCCTTTCTGTACTGTGTTAAAATATACTAGGATCAGTATGAGGATAACGAATAAGGTTGTTTCAAGTGCAATGAATTTGTTGCTCTTCATTGTTTACCCGCTCTTTTGAGTACTTTTACTAGGCTAGTGATAAGCTTCTCTTTACCAATTCCATTAAATGAGAGTATCTTTCTCCTATCAGACCAGCCTTTTATGATAACCGGCTTGCTACCAATATTTCTCGACAGCCACTTCAATAAATCCCTATTAACACCGTGATTCTTACAGGAAGCAGAGGAATGGAATAAAATTTCTCCTTCCTTGAACTCGAGATAACTTCTATTCGATTTAGGCATAACGTATAAGGTTAACCCAACTCCATCCTTAGTGTCAAACACAATCTCCCTTAACCGCTCATTAAGCGATTTATCTACATCCGTGATTGACCACCTTGCATAACTACATGCCTATCGTAAATACTTACATAGTCAGTCACTTCGAATTCCATTATTCCTGCATGTATACACATATAATTCAACACAGTTTAATTAAGCTTCGATAAGCTTGCCCCAGAAACGGAGGATGCGGGTTGGTTAAGAGCAGTGATCCATCGGATTCATCACTATCCATCTACCTTATCATAACGATTTCATCAATGGCTGTATCTATAGCTAACCTTGAAGGTTCTCTTAGAGTTTTGGATCTAACGAGGTCCACTGTTACCTTATCCCTAGCAGTTACTCTCTATAACATCTTTTTTACTATTATGAGTTTGAGTTGGACGAGGCTTTTCTTCGGCAGGCTTTCGAGGAGGAACATCATAATCTTTTCCCTATCCTGTTTATTTGCCGGTTTAATTCTAATATCATCTAATAGCACAGCAGTAGTGATTACAGGCACAGTTTTAGTTGGAGTATCATCCGCAGTCTTCTCCCCTCTCCTTACAACGATACTAATTGATTATACCGGAAAGGATGTCGTGGCAGTAGCGAGATACAACTTGTTATCTAGTATAGGCTTAATAACAGGCTATCTAATGGGAGGGATATTAGAGCCGGTAATAGGGATACATGGAATATTGAAATTAACATCTATTATCACCTGTTCCTTAATACCGATAGCCCTGCTTATACCTAGGAAATATGCTGTTATAGAACCTAGAAGATTAATGTATATATCATTTATACCTCACTTCACAGGCAGGATAAGACCTCTACCATCCATACTCTTCACACCCAAAATCATATATAGCACAAGAAAGCTTATAGGAGACCTTATTAGAATGGCTAAAATGAAACTAGCGCGAAAGCTGCCTTTAATGCTACTTTCCACTAGCGTATTATTCACCGGCATATCAGTTTTCTTCACGCCAGTCCCTGCGTTCCTTAGGAATTTGGGTTTCACGGATAAAGAGATATTCGTCATATATTTATACTCGGCTAGCATTTCGTCAACAAGCTATGCTGCTATACATAGACAATTCCATAAATCAATTTACGCCTGGAAACCTTTAGTTCTTTCAACAACCATAAGGATACCTATTTTCCTAATTCCTCTTCCACTTATCTATCTGCATACAATGAAAATCATTAACATACTCACCATTGGAACAATGTTCACATTCACTGGAATTACATGGGCTTATATAACCACATCACTATCAACACTAGTAATCTCAATGAGCGAGAGAGGTGAAAAGGACTTCCTACTCGGCCAACTTAACGCGTCGATAGGAACAGGCACAATTATAGGTTCAATCTTATCTGGAATAATTTTCAAGTACATGAACTATGCAGGCATATTCATTGGCGCATCCGTTCTAGTGGGAGTGTCAGCTATCCTATATTATAAAGCATGGAAGACATTAATCACATAAACAACTCCCTAATATATAGCATATTGCTTTAAATAATAAAGAAAAATATAAACATCTCCTAGAGAAGCATGAGCTTATAAGTCTTGGGCTTGTAGAGTCCAGAGGTTAAGTTTTTAAAAAGTAGATTTAAAAATCATATGCGCCGTCTAGCTATATAAAGGGCTACCAGAACAATCAATATTATAACAGTTACTTCTATCCCTAGGGTTAGCTTTGAAGTTTTAGAGGGGTGAGTTTCTGTTAAAGTAGAGGTGGTAGACTGAGGTTGTGAGGTGGAGGGTGATGTGGCTACAGTGGTTGTTGTGAGCGTTGACGATGTGGTTGTAGTAGGCTTAGGTGAGACGGTTGAACTAGTTGTTACTGGCCAAATTTCTGAAAGATTACCGAGCATTAGTTCCCCTGTTAATTGCGTCATAGTAGCAACTTCAATATAGAATAGGTGCTTATCAAACTTGTCAATTTTAGCCGAAGTTGCCCAATAGGCTCCCTGTGTCCCCATCATAGCGAAAGCAGGTATATGCCATGTTCTAGCGATTTTACCCATACCATACCATATACCTTGCGATCCCCCGTGAATACCTGGTCTGTCAACACATTGAACCTGCACTCTTGGCCAATGATTGTCTTTAACTGCTTTTATTGCCATATCAATTAGCTTTTGATTATTCTGTGTCCAAAGGAAAGAAGGTTCTACTAATCCTGTAGGCTCGTAAGTATCTCCTACTTCATGGTACTCGACCTGTCCAAGATGTTCCATTGCTATTAAGCCAACAATGTGTTCCCTAGCTTCTGGATGCTTTGTAAACCAATCGACTGAAGCCCACTGTTGTTCTTTACCCGGCATATAATGCCTGGAATCAAGGAATATCATTAAAGTTCTGGGCCGTTGATTTTGTGGTATATGTGAGAAATATGCAACTATTCCAAGGAGTCCAAGAGCGCCATTTTCTTGAGATATCGATGGGCCGTCAGTATGAGTAATTAGAATGATTTGCTCATCCCTAGGAGTCCCATAGTATTTGCCTGGAAGATACCCTATTAACTGGAAGGTTTCCACGACCTCTTCCTTTGCCAAAAGCTTCAAAGTAGCATTC
>WALW01000019.1:300000-389289 GCA_015522635.1 Candidatus Tiamatella incendiivivens
TCTTACTCAATTCTAACACCTGTCCATCCACTGCTATACAATCAATGAATAATACCTGGGGATAAAAACTTATTTAAACTATGTCTATTGAACCGTTCACTCCAATTGTGCTTTCAAGTATCAATTATTATTGAAGATTATCAGGCGCGGTTGAATTCATCAAGGAGTATTCGAAATTGAAGCATAACACTCAAGGGAGAACTTCGAGTTTCACATAACAGCCATAGGCTATAGTGGAAGGAAGGATAGAGTTATTATTAACTAACCATTTCCATGAAATACAAACTATTACTTGACAAGATTCTTGGAGAAAAGCAGAGGCATGCAGCTAGAGCGGTTATTAAGGATTATGATGCTAGGAAAGGCAGAAATGGGTTCACGGGGAGATATAGATAGTATACAGTATCCATAGGCTTCTACCGCAAACACATGATTTCTTGAGAACCCAGATAGTCTAGGTGGACTCAAGCTCTTGTGGATTAAGAATGGTAGAAGGCTTCACAGAAACTACAACTGGAAGGCAGCATCGTTATATGCTATTAATGTAAGATATGTAGACCCTAGAGGAGAACAAAGCACTCCAAGAAACATAATACAACGAGGAAATACGGACTTGACAAGCCTACAGCTTCAGCATATCTCATTACCCTTAGGTGTATAGAAAGACATAATTTAACACAAAAAGTTATAATCTAAAGTTTCTGCTTCCCATTATAGTAGTTGTTAAGGTGATAGGAATTGCCCAAGGAGCAGGTATGTGCGTTCTGCGGTAAACCAATCGAGCCTGGGACCGGAATAAAATATGTCACCCGCCGAGGGAATATCTTATGGTTCTGTTCAAGCAAGTGTATGAAGAACTATCTCGTATTGAGGAGAAACCCGAGGAAACTAAAGTGGACTAAGAGCTATGGTATAAGGTGATATTCCATGGCTCTCCAGAAAACCTTTGTTATGATTAAACCTGATGCTGTCGAAAGAGGATTGGTTGGGGAGATTATTTCTAGGTTTGAGCGTAAGGGTTTTACTATAAAAGCATTGAAAATGGTCAAACTAACTAGGGAGAAGGCGGAAGAATTGTATAGCGTGCACAGAGACAAGCCATTTTTTAATGACTTAGTAGAATTTGTGACAGGCGGTCCTGTGGTGGCAATGATATTGGAAGGTGATTCTGCTATTGATGTTGTACGAATACTCGTAGGCTCTACTGATGGAAGGAAGGCTGTTCCGGGAACTATAAGAGGCGATTTCGCATTATCTATACAGGAGAATGTTGTTCATGCATCAGACTCGTATGAAAGTTTCAAAAGAGAATATAGAGTGTTCTTCTCTCCCGGGGAGATAGAATAGTCACTTTTCTATTAACCGAGTAAGTTTTTTCTGTAAGAGCCTATATACGGGTCTTTCACTCTTCTTGATTTCAAGTATATCATTTAGAATCATCAACTCATCTTTAGATAGATCTTCCATATGTTTCTCTATCATTTCCCTTATATGATCTAGTGGAACATCCGTATACAGTACATCTCCTTCAAGCAAGTGTCTACCAACCATAGATTTACCCTTAATTGAGATAGCTACAGCCATTCCTATGGTAGCTTCGTCTAGGGAAGATTCTCTATCCCGTATACCTGAAATTTCTCCGATGACTCTACTGTCTTGTCTAATCAGTTTGTATCCAGACCTTATTCTGCCTCCTATAACCTCTATTCCCACTATTATAGGGCCGCTTCTCCTGAAAACATGTCCTGGTAAGACTCTAATTTTCCCTGGCAAAACCAATCTGTTGAGTTTTTCCAGTTTTTCTATTTCCTTCTCTCGTTTAACCCAATCTTCATATGATTCCAGTAATCTATAGATAACAGTATCAACAAAAATAGGGATACCTCGAAGTTTAGCTTCCTCTTCGGCTTCGGATGTGGCCTTTACATTAAAGGCTAAAATAACACCTAGATAACGGTCATGTTTCTTTGTTATGGATGCATCTATAACGTCGTTTCTTGTAACGTTCCCTATATCAGCTGCCCTGACATTTATTCCCTGCTTCTTTAAGGCAAAAGTAAGTGCCTCCAGCGTCCCTAGAGTATCTGCTTTGACGATTACTCCTTCTTTATCTGTTTTTATTAGAACAGATCCAACGTCTTTCATCACGATTTCACTCAATTTCCCCGCATCGTCATAGTCGTTTGCTACATAGAGTGGTGCGCCAGCTAGAACATTGTCTAGTTCGGGAGCAGCTATCTTAACTCCGGCAGCAGCGGTAGCTTCGTCTACATAGATGAATTTACCCTCATGGCTCCGTATCTCTTGAAGCGGTCTTGGCATAAGTAATGCTTTGACTCTAGTTATAACCGGCCCATTTAGTCCTCCTATAACTATTATGTCTCCCTTCCTAAGGATTCCATCGTATATTATAACATCTAACGTGGTACCTAGACCGGGTTCTTCTTTGATCTCTAAAACTACACCCTTAGCAGGTCCTTCAACATATACTAGTTTCTTTGCTAAGTACTGTTGTACCAGTCCTGCTAGGACAGTTAGTAACTCAGGAATTCCTTCTCCAGTTCGGGCGGAAACAGGGACTATAGCAAACGTTTTAGTGAAGTCTTTGATTTTTAAGAAGAGGTCTGCAGGTAAACCTAAGTCGTACATTTGACCGATCAGTTCATATATCCTGGTTTCGAATAGAGATTTAACATCTTCTGTCTGCATTTTATATGACTGGATGAATGGTGAGTTCGGATAGGACTTCCATCCAGGCACCCTATCAACTTTGTTTGCAGCTATTATAAAAGGAACACGCCTTTGTCTAAGTATATCTATAGCTTCATATGTCTGGTTTTTGAATCCCTCCATTACATCAACTACTAGAATAGCAAAATCTGCAACGCTACCGCCTCTTTTCCTCAAGTTGCTGAATAACTCGTGGCCAGGGGTATCAATGAAAAGAAGGCCAGGTATCCTTAGTTTTATTGGAATAATGTCCTTCAGAGGCTCAGCGATCTGTTCGATAACATCAGCTGGTACAATACTAGCTCCGACATGCTGCGTTATTCCACCAGCTTCTTTTACTGCAACAGCAGTACCCCTGATTTTATCTAAGAGCGTTGTTTTCCCGTGATCCACATGCCCTAGAACAGTTACTATCGGCTGTCTGAGCCTTTTCTCTATATTACCCTCCATCTTAATCACCCTGCATGAAGTGTTTTATGGAAAGGATTTATATTGACTGCATCAAGGAGATAATTCATGCTGGCCCCCGCGGCCCGTATACTAGTGGGGACCGGTGGTGTAGAGTAATGAGTTACATGGAAAGACCGCCTCTGAGAGTGGTAATATCTGATCCCAAGGCAGGGGATCGTGTGATAAAGGTAAAGGTTAAGGGATCCGATGATCCTGCACTGGAATTGAAGCCCGAAATGACTAAGAAAAAAGACCAAGAAAGGACTCAGCTTCCAGTAGCGTTCGTCAGCAAGAAAATTTATAGAGAGCTCAACTTAGATGAAGTAGGCATAATGAACCTTAGGTTCATTAAAGATGATAAGAAAATCAATGTACCATTCAAGGTTATCCAAAAAGAAGAACTCTTGGAGAACGAGGTTCACATAAACATTGAGCTAATAGGAGAAGCAACAGGTGAGATGGAAGTCGAAGCTGATGCTTTCCGGGCTAAAGCTTGGCAGATTGCAGTTCCAGAAAATGTTTCTATCACGCTTTCCGGGCTAAGAATAAAAGACGAGTTCGATGGAGGCCTAGTAGGTCTACCTGGAAAAAGGCTGAAAATAACTGGAGGAACAGATGCGACTGGTATACCGATGCGACCAGATATCCCAGGAGCTGCTAGGAAGAGGATACTTCTATCATCGCCGCCGGGATTTCATCCTAAAGAGGAGGGTGAAAGAAGAAGAAAACTTGTAAGAGGAAGCACTGTACCTGATCCTAGAGGTGAACGCCGGAAAACAGCACTAGCCCAGCTAAACGCTGTAATAGTTTACTGAAAACAAATTCCCTCCTCTTATAACGCTTAATATCTCAATGTCTTCCTATAATCTGTAAATAGGTGTGGGTTGTGGTAGAGAAAGCCAAGACGCAACCAGAAGTAAATATAGGAGTAGTCGGGCATGTGGATCACGGGAAAACAACGTTAGTGCAGGCACTTACAGGCGTATGGACTTCAAAACATAGTGAGGAATTGAAAAGAGGGATGACTATAAAACTGGGCTATGCCGATGGGGACATCTGGGTTTGCAGTAAATGCGGCGAACCCGAAGGATACTCTCCTGAACCCGTATGCCCTTGCAGTAAAGGTGAACCTAAACTTTTGAGGAGAGTTTCATATGTAGACGCCCCTGGTCACGAGATACTAATGGCTACAATGTTATCCGGAGCTGCACTCATGGACGGTGCAATACTTGTTATAGCAGTCAACGAAAGATGTCCGCAACCACAGACTTACGAGCATTTTATGGCTTTGGATATAATAGGTGTCCGCAACCTTATTGTAGTTCAAAACAAAGTTGACGCAGTTAGTCCGGAGCGGGCAAAAGATAACTATTTGGAGATAAAAGAATTCTTGAAAGGAACATGGGCAGAAAATGCTCCTATAATTCCAGTCAGCGCCCTTCACAAGATAAACATTGATGCCCTATTGATGGCCATGCAGAAATATCTCCCAACAAAACCTAAGGATCTTGGTAAAGATCCATTAATGTTCATAGCGAGGAGCTTTGACGTCAACAAGCCAGGAACAACACCGAATAAACTTGTGGGAGGAGTCATAGGTGGGAGTATTATGCAAGGAGTATTTAGAACAGGAGATGAAATAGAGATTAAACCGGGTGTGAGACTCGTCAAACCGGGTGGAAGGACTGTATATGAACCCTTGACAACTACTATTGAGAGCCTAAAATTTGGGAATATTACTGTAAAGGAAGCAAAACCCGGAGGTCTTGTAGCAATAGGAACAAGACTTGACCCGTCAGTGACGAAAGCAGATAACCTGGTAGGAAACGCTATTGGCAAGCCAGGAACGCTTCCCCCAGTGTATAACTCGCTCAGAATAGAATATCATCTACTCGAGAGAGTAGTGGGATTGAAGGAACTAGTGCGTATTGACAAACTCAATGTTAGAGAACCTCTAATGCTAACAGTGGGAACCGCTATAACTCTAGGTATAATAGCAAAAGTCGGAAAAGACGAGCTTGAGGTGGTATTGAAACGTCCAGTAGTAGGTTGGCCAGGAGCTAGGGTTGCTATAAGTAAACAAGTTCATGGTAGATGGAGACTAGTGGGCTGGGGTATAATAAAGGAGTAGAAATAATGATTAGAGAAATAAGGTTAGATGAATTTGAAACTCTTTTGGTAACAGGTAATGAATTGCTAGTTATATTGGATACAAGTTTTCTGATGGCAATAGGATCGGGGAGGCCCTCCCTAGAAAAACTACTGGATATTATTGAAGGAAACCCTGTCCTAATAATTCCCCGAACTGTTTTGAGCGAACTGGAAAAGCATTCTGGTAACAAACGTTTTTCAATATCGTCTAAAGCCTCCTTAGCACTTGTAATACTAAGGAAAACTCAAATACCTGTCTATGTTCTAGGCTCTTCTCTCTCTAGCCATGCCGATGACGATATTTACCTCACAGTATCTATGTTAAAGAATACGAGATTCAGACTAGTTGTAGCTACAGTAGATAAGGAGTTACGTCGGAGAATTAAAACTCTAGGTGTACCCGTGGTCTATCTAAGGAGAACAGAGAACAGGTTTGAACTTGGTTGAACTAACATTATAGTTTAATGGGATATTTGTTTTAAATACCTTAGAGAAGCAGGTTTAGAACAATGGGGATGGACTAGAAATGTATTACCTATCAAGAGTCAGGAAGGTATTAAAGATACCCCCTAATATGATGTATGAAGGCCGTAGTGTCAAAGAAGTAGCACTGGAACTTCTCAGAAAAGATTTCGTCGAGGGACTTGAAGGAAGAAACGATGAAGATCTAGGTATAATTCTCTCTATAGGCAATATTGAAGTTTTATCTCAAGGTATAATTGTCCCCGGAGACCCCCGAATATATGTGGAAGTAGAGTTTGACGTATTAAGCTATAAGCCCATCCTGAACGAAGTTGTTAGAGGAAAAGTTATTGATGTAAAAAACTTCGGTTTATTCATTAACATAGGCCCTGTCGAAGGCTTAGTTCATAAGACTCAGATAATGGATGAGCCGGTAAAATATGATCCTTCCAGAGGTGCTTTCATCGGCGTAAAATCCAATAGAGTAATAGAGCTAGGTGATATCGTTAGAGCAAGAGTAGTCCAAATATCAACTAAAAGCGGCTGGGTGAAAGTCGGTTTAACTATGAGACAACCATTCTTAGGTAAGGAAGAATGGATTGATGCTGAAAAAGAGAAGGTGAGCACTTAATGAGTTATAGACGTACTCGCAAACCGATTTTCAAAGCTTGTAAGAAATGCGGAGGTTTAGTTCCATTAGATGCTAAAAGCTGTCCTTACTGCAGTTCCACTAGCTTCACTGAGGACTGGGAGGGCATGATCATTGTAATTGACCCAGAAAAATCACTAGTTGCCAAAATGATTAACCGAGGTGGCAAGCTAGGCTTATACGCAATCAAAGTAGGAGGGAAGGTGGTATTAAAATAAGCAACAGGTGCCTAAGAATTCCGAGAAATCTAAGAATAGATTTTGCGATTCCTAGAGGCAAGATAATCTCCGAGAATATAGATGAATGGATAAAGGCAAACTTAAAAGATAAAACAATAATTTCTGTAGGTGATGTCGTTACAGCTTCTATGGTATCCATCGGCTTAAAACCTCACTTATCTATAGTCGACATGAAGACCAGACGTAATGATATATCACCAAAACTAGTTAGTGCTCTCATAGAGGAATGTAATATTTACAGAGTAACCAGTCCTCCAGGGAAGATATCATTGGAGGCCATTAATCTGATATGCAGATTACTAGAAAAAACTGAACTCTCTAAATGTTATATAATAATTGTTGATGGCGAAGAAGATATGCTTGCTTTACCTACACTATCTTGCGCACCTGAAGGATCTGCTGTTATATACGGTGTTCCTGGGATAGGTATAGCCGTGTTCTTGACCGATAATGCTATAAGATACTTGGCGTCTAATAGATTATTATATCTAGAACCTGTTGAATGCATGTAAGAAATATAAGTCTATTAAGAAAAGCGTAGATAATACCGATGATGTGTTGAGGCGCAGGGTGTTAGAAAATTGAGTGGTAATGAAGGAAAACAAATACGGATAGGAGAAGGAGTGGTAGCCACTGTTCTCAAAGAGTTTTATAACCCACTGGTAGGCAAGAGGAAACTTTACCTCGTCATAAATCATCCCAATCAAAGCACACCGATGAGATTCTCTGTAAGAATGGCAATAGCTAACGCTTATGGGGTCGATATGAAAAGGGTTTATGTGAAATCTATACAATCCGAATACGGTAAAGCTGAGTCAAAGACTATAGCTAATATCTACGATACTGTTGATAGAGCTTTGAAGTTCGAGTCGAAATATATAATAGACAGAAATGGTGGAGTAGAAGGCTTCGAAGAGTAAGTTCGGGTGAATAGTAATGGCATGGGTTCATAAACTTTATGAATACGACTATAATAGTGGTACTATAAGGCTCAAGAACAAAAAATGTCCTAGATGTGGTAGCATAATGGGTTATTACAAGAAACCCGTGGAGAGGTGGCACTGTGGAAAGTGTGGTTATACAGAATTTATACAATCTCCCTCAAAAAAGAGAAAATAGCATTGTAATAGGAATAGAATCTACTGCCCACACTCTAGGCATTGGAATAGTTTCCCATCCTCCATTCAAAGTTCTAGCAGACGTCAGATTCGAATATAATCCCCAAATTGGAGGTCTTCATCCTAGATTTGTAACGGAATACATGGTTGGTAACATAGGTGATGCATTAGAGAAGGCTGTTAAAGAGGCTGGTATAAAAGCGAGTGATATAAGTGGGATTGCTGTAGCTTTAGGCCCAGGCATTGGGCCCCAGTTAAGGGTGGGTGCTACATTAGCTAGGGCACTAGCCCTTTCTCTTAGAAAACCTATTATTCCCGTTAACCATGCTGTAGCGCATATAGAGATAGGTAGATTGTTATGTGGTAAAAAGGATCCTTTAGTGGTATACATTTCAGGAGGCAATACTCAGTTAATCGTCTATAAAGAGAAACGATATCGTGTTATCGGTGAAACACTCGATATTGCTTTGGGTAATCTGTTAGATGCTTTTTCTAGAGAGATCGGAATAGCTCCACCTTACATAGTCAATGGCAAGCACGCCATTGACATTTGCGCCAAAGCGGGATCCTACATTAGAGGGTTCCCGTATACAGTTAAGGGGCAGGATATTTCTTATTCAGGGCTTTTGACTGCAGCATTAAGATACGCTGAGAAAAATTCGAAGGAACTGAACAGTATATGTTATACGGTTAGGGAAATAGCATTCGCTCAGCTCATAGAGGCTTCTGAACGTGCATTAAGCAGTACTAATAAAAAGGAAATACTAATGGTGGGAGGAGTTGCGGCAAATGATTATTTGCATGGGAAGTATATTGAAATGGCTAGAGAGAGGAGTGTCAATTATTGTAGAGTCAGTAAGAAATATGCTGGGGATAATGGGGTAATGATAGCTTGGACCGGGCTTCTAAGCTACCTGTACGGCTCGGATGTTCCTATCATAAATGCTGTGGCGAGACAGAGATGGAGAATAGATGAGGTAGATATACTTTGGATGCCTTAGAAGAGCTAACAGAACTATTCATCACAGGTAAAGAGCTTTCCATGGGAGCAGAGGCATCCATCTATTTGACTAGTTTTGGAGGGATAGAATTTATAGTGAAATATAGGTTTCCTAAGAAATATATTCATCATCTGCTAACAGAAGAATTGATTTTGAAGAGAACTAAAAGAGAGGCGAGAATTCTAGTAAATACTAAGTTAAACGGTTTGTGTGTTCCACGTGTTTATTTTACTATTATATCCAAGGGGATTCTTGTTATGGAAAAGATCAAGGGGTCAAGGCTAGATGAGTTAATAGAGGAAATATATCCTAGAAAGGAGTTGAACGAAAGACTCCATAATTTATATTTCAACATAGGAGTGATTCTAGGAAAACTTCATTCTATGAACATAGTACACGGCGATTTTTCCATATCTAATATAATAGTCAGAGAAAACCAGCCTAATGAGCCTTGCATTATAGATTTCGGTTTAAGCGACTTCTCTAATGATCCCGAAGATCGTGCTATGGATCTGCATATACTCTTTAAGTCTATGGAAGCAAGGTTCCCTAGATATTTAGCTTCTTTCAGGGAAAGTGCTATTCGAGGCTATAAGACAGGGAGCCCCTACTTTAATATTATAATCCAACGCTTACATGAGATGGAGCTGAGAGGAAGGTATGTTGAGAAAAGAAGACGGAAACATAAAACTGGCATTCATAACGTCTAACAAACACAAATATATTGAAGTCAAGCAAGTTTTATCAGGCTGGAACATTGAGCTATACTTTACTAGTATAGCTAAAATCGAAATTCAGAATGAAGACATTGAGACCATATCTAAAACAGCAGCAATATATGCCTATAATATTCTTAAAAAGCCTCTAGTGGTAGAGGATTCCGGGTTATTCATAGAGGCCTTAAACGGTTTTCCAGGACCTTTCTCTAACTATGTTTATAAAACGATAGGAAACAAGGGGATCCTTTATTTAATGAGAAACAAATCAAATAGACGAGCATATTTTAAAGCGTCTGTTACATGCGTATATAACCAATATATTATGACGTTTAATGGATTAGTTAATGGTAAAATATCTACTGAACCTAGAGGAGAAAAAGGGTTTGGTTTCGATCCAATATTTATTCCCGAGGGATTCAATAAAACAGTTGCAGAATTAGGTGAGGATGTGAAGAATAAAATAAGTCATAGGTCAAAAGCGTTTACAAAGCTGGCTATGTGGATATCTAAGCAGAAACTATAAAACCTTAAAAACAAGGAGACATGTATTACAGTGCTGATAGTGAGGAGGTGCATTAGAGTTTGAACAAGAAACGGGATAAAGGTAAATCACACTCAACCAGACCGGCAACACTCATGCCACCCAGCTGGGTTCCATATAGGCCTGAGGAAATTGAAATAATAATTGAGAACCTTGCAAAGAAAGGCTATGGACCGTCTATGATAGGTATTATTCTTAGAGACCAGTTTGGTATTCCACTCGTTAAACCCTATCTAGGGAAAAAACTGTCTAAAATACTTGAAGAAAAGAATTTGACTCCTCCTCTACCTGAAGACCTGTTCCACCTGATAAGAAGAGCAGTTAATCTGAGAAGACATCTAGGAGAACACCCTAAGGACTATCATAGTAAAACGGGTTTAATTGGGATAGAAGGTAAGATTCACAGGCTGTCTAAATATTATAAGAGAACAGGTAAACTGCCAGTGGATTGGAAGTACAATCCTGAGGAAGCCAAATATTTGGTAGCATCCTATGCGGGTATGTAGAATAATTTTATGTACTCATATAGATATCTATATCGAACATTTTCTTTTCTCTCGTTTAATGTGATTCTAAAACCTATAATCCAGCAATGCCATTACTAAATGTTGGTTAGACCGATCGGGGGTCTTTTCATGCTTGCCCTGAGGATTCACGAACGTAATGATTTAGAGTCAAAACGTGATGTATTAGATAGTATTGCTAGAGACCTGCTTAATAATGGAGTTGAGAGCGGAGTAATTAGGATATATTCGTATCCATCCATTGACGCTATATTTTCTTCAAGCCTTCTTTTCTTTAACCTACAAAGACTAGGTATTCATGCTACTATGACTATATCAGTCGATCCACCGAAATATGTTAAGGAACCCCACATCATTATAGGTTACTCTTCTCCCAAGATATCCGATAATAAGTCTAGTTCGATGAGGGTATGTATAACAAAGAAATTAACCGAGCCACCTTCACCAAACACGTTTTGCCTAGAATACAATTCCAGTTTAGGTGTAGCTGTAGCAACTTTCCTGGAAGGAGCTGGTGTTTTGTCCAAAGAATCCTCTCAGCTTTCTCTATTCTCAGTCTATTTATCTTCCAAAACACTCAGGCCGATAACTACCGATATAGACAGGGCATATATCAACGATTGGGTTTCCAGAAGAGAGTTTGAGGACACAAGTCTCAGGGAGGATCTCCTTATACAGGGAATAGATTCCTATAGCATTCTGGACTCTCTTTACTATACAATAGAACCTCTGATACCTGGTTTAACCGGAGATAGGCAATCAATAGTTGAGGAATTCAAGTCCAGGGGAATAGAATCACTATTAACAGAGAAAGCTGGCAACGTGGAAGATAAAGATATGGCTGAAATACTAAAGCTAATAGTTTCAAAAATAAATGAACATTCTAAAAAGAAGATAGATCCGAGAGATCTTATAGGGGAGGTTATAATATCCAGGAAGATAGGGTTGGATTTTGTTTCCCTCAAAAGAATATTATATTATGCTATAGCTAGGGAAGGAACATTCAATCCTGTAACAAGGTTGGTATATGATCCCTCGTCATTTGTAGCTGTTTATTTAAAACAATACGAGAGACTAATAGATGAGTTAAAGATACAGGACAATATAAGAAGATCTTTTGTCCGGTTCGAAAGAATAAGGCGGCATCCCTGGCTAAACTTATATCTAGTACAAGGAGTACCAGTGGAATATATCCACATTATAGGATTCAACTTAAGGCTTAACGGGTTCATAGAGGAAGAATCTATAGTAGCTGT
Organism: Candidatus Tiamatella incendiivivens; assembly: GCA_015522635.1. NCBI lineage: Archaea > Thermoproteati > Thermoproteota > Thermoprotei > Acidilobales > Acidilobaceae > Tiamatella (SeqCode) > Tiamatella incendiivivens (SeqCode). The sequence goes on from WALW01000019.1 coordinate 311,841, forward strand.
TAAGGGTGATAATGAACGACTGTCTACTACACTATCTGAAATAGAATATGGTCAAGATCAAGATATTATCAAAAAGCTAGAGGCTCAGATGACTGCGAAACTAGTAAATGCCAGGGTGTTCTTCGACTTTGCCTAAAATATGTGTGCGGATAATAGTAAAGGGTTCCTCCGATGAAGTTAACATAGTTTCAAAGTCAGTTTCCCCTGATAATGATCTAGGCCTTCCCAGCGGAGTGACTCTAGATCTAGTTCCTAGAGATAATATTGTTGAGTATAACATTTGTATGAATGCCACGGAGGGGCGTGATCTACTATCTTTAAAGAACACTGTCATCGATCTAATAGAACACCTGAAGATAGCTGACTGTGTCTATCATACCGTTGTACCACAGTCTGTAAATACAGATAATACTTAAAAACTAAGAAGTATCCAGACCCTATTATAGGAGTTGAGGACGGTGTACAGGTATGCCTAGGCCAAGGAGAACAGCTGTGAGAGACAAATGGAAAACTAAGAAATGGTATAAAATAATTGCACCTCCCCTGTTTGGTAATGCTATGCTTGGAACTACACCTGCAGATGATCCTGATAAACTGATTGGTAGAGTACTAGAGGCTACATTATACGATTTAACAGGAGAGTTTACCCATGTTCACATAAAGCTTTACTTCCAGGTAGAGAAAGTAGAAGGTGACACAGCATATACCAGATTCAAGGGTCACGAGCTTCTCAGAGATTATATTAAGAGTTTAACTAGGAGAAAGAGTAGTAAGATACAGGGAATATTTGATGTATGGACTAAAGAAGGATATGGTCTAAGAATAACTGTGATAACATTTACGTCATTCAGATGTAAAACTAGCCAGAGGAATGCTATAAGAAAGATTATGGAACAGATCGTGAGGAAAAGAGCCGGTGAATCTACTCTGGATGAGTTAATACAATCAATGATATTCTCTGAAAATGAGAATAGCCTAGTAAGGGAAATAGAGTCGGAGGCAAGGAAAGTTTACTCTATAAGGAAGGTTGAAGTGTATAAGTCCAAGCTATTATATATCAAGGCAGAGGAAGGGATAAGGAAGGCTATTATAGTACCTCCTTTCCAGCAGAGGCGCTAGGCTTCTCTCGAGCCGTATTCTAAACCTTTAATTGAGAATGAGTAATGCTCTTTTGATAGCTCTTTGCATCATTATAAAAACGCCATTAAGTATGGAGAAAACAATTGCTTCACTAGTCAAAGAAACCCGGCCGTATCTGGAAGCTAAACCATCACCAAGAGGTTATCAAGGACTAGTATTAGTTTATGGCTGCAAGAAAGAGAGCTTGGAAGTAGAAGTACTCTCCATGAAAGTCCTTAAGATAGAAAGAGCGTTCATTATCCAGACTGTTGCTCTAGCGGATCCTGGAAGAATAGCTGAAATCATAGTTAAAACGGTTGAAGGCAAAATACATATGAACCACTGTTTCGCGGTTAAAACTGTTAGAAGAGGAGCATACAGTTTTACTAGTATAAATAATGCAGTGGGAATAACAATAAAGGGAAAGACAGATGCCCGTGTAAATCTAACTAAATCAAATGTTGTAATAAGGGTAGAGATTATAGAAGAAAGCCTACATGACAATATACCCGGGATCTCTTCTCCTGTAGAAATACCGGGATAAGAAGATGTTATATAATTATGCCAAGAAAATACACCAATCGTACTCGAACCGGGAGGAAATTATGTTACCCATGAAAAAGAGTATCTGGGTAAAATGTTTTCAAATGGTAAGAGTAAACATCCTAGCAGGCTCTAGAGAAGGAATATCCGTAGGCGTTTATCGTATAGCTAACAAAGTCATAGAGTTGTGCCTAGAATAATCTTCTCAACAGAGTATGTAGTGGTATCTGGTTTAATAGCTATAATGACAATGATATACGATTGGGTAGAAGACGTTGAGTAAGAAAGCGATTATACTAGCAGCAGGTAAAGGCGAACGCCTACGTCCTCTTACATCAACAAGGCCAAAGCCGTCAATACCTATAGGAGGAGAACCGATTATATGCAAGCATATCAGAGCCTTATCCTCGATTGCTGATTCTATAGTAATTGTAGTAAGTTACATGAAAGAAAAGCTTGTTGAAACTGTAGAATTATGTAAGGAATACTCGCTTAATCCCTCAAGTATTCTTATAAAATTTGTAGATCAACCGCAAGAACTTGGAACAGGTCATGCAGTAAAGGTAGGATTGCAAGAGGTAATAAAGGACAGTAAAACCGAGGAGATAATAATTGCCTATGGTGATGTATACTTACCTCACGACATGTATATAGATTTCCTAGAGGAGGAAGGAGAGATTCTAACGTCTGTGGTTGATGACCCTTGGAATTATGGGGTTCTATTGATAGAGGATGGTTTGGTTAAAAAAGTAATAGAAAAACCGCCTAGAGGAGAGGAGCCTAGTAACATGGTTTTCTCGGGTTTACTGAAGATGAGCATGAAAGACACATACATACTCGACAGATTAAAATTATCTCCTAGAGGAGAATACGAGTTAACAGACGCGATAGAAGGTATAGGGCTGGAAAGAGGGTTAAAGCCGTTTACACTTGACAAAGGGTTATGGATGGATATAGGGAGACCTTGGGATTTACTTGAAGCGAACTCGAGAGCAGTTACTGAGTGCGTGGAGCACAATTGCTGGAACTCGGCGAATCACAAACTGAGAGAATCAGACAATGGTGAAGTATTCATTTCACATAAAAAATCAGTTATAGAAAGGAATTCAACAGTTTATGGGCCGGCTATAGTGGAGGCATACGCTCGTCTAAAACCATATGCGTTTATCAGGGATTTCACCTTCCTTTATAGGAAGGCTGTTGCGGGAGCCCATACTGAAATAAAAAACTCTATGCTTCTGGAAAACGCCAAGGTTCCTCATCAAAGCTATATTGGAGACTCCATAATAGGTGAATACTCTAATCTAGGTGCATCTACTCAAACTGCTAATCTAAGATTTGACGACAAGCCTGTCAAAATGACTGTAAAAGATAGAAGAATTTCAACTGGAAGGAGGAAAATGGGTGCTGTTATAGGAGGTTACGTGAAAACGGGAATAGGAGTTCTTATATATCCAGGAGTAAAAATAGGTGCATACAGTCGGATATATCCAGGATGCATAGTCTCGCGCGATATACCTGATAAAACCGTTATGAAATGTAATAGTGGATGGTAAATTGAGTGGTACTATAGGGCTCATATATCTTTCAGAGCTAAGAGTCGCTCTCTCTAGTTTGGCTTTTCATCTACTATCTGAGATGATAGAAGAATATGGTGCTAACGTACATAAAGTGTCTATGGAGAAGGGAGAAATAAAGAACTGGAATAGCAAAACATTCTACCCTGGTAAATATACTGCTCTTTTCATAAGTGTTCCTTATGAGCTCATGTATAAGGATTTCTCATACTTCCTTTATAGAACAGGAATTCCATTCTTCTCTAAAGCTCGGAATAATGAACCCATCCTCGTATTAGGGGGGCCTGCAGTCACAGGCAATCCCTTACCTATAGCTCCTATTGCAGATGCTATAATAATAGGAGAAGCCGAAGAGGTTATGGAGAAAATCCTAGATGTCGTCAATTCAGACTATGATAGATCATCAAAGCTCAAGAAATTATCTGAAATAAAAGGAATACTTGTCTGGGAGGCTAATGATAAAGTAGAGAGAGTTTTCACGAAAAATATTAACAATTCATTCTATCCTATTGAGCAAGATATACCTAAAGACATAGAACCAATATGGGGAAGGGCGTTTCTAATGGAGGTTTCAAGAGGATGCAGTAGGAGCTGCCTGTTTTGTATGGAAGGAAGAATATTCAAACCAGTCAGATACAAATACTTGGACTCTATATCCCAGATATTGTCAAAAGTTATAGTTGACAAGGAGTTATATAGAAAAATAACATTATACAGCCTCTCCTTTTTCGATCACCCTCAATCGGATTCTATTTTAGAGTACCTTACAAGCAATGGATTAACAGCCTCTATTCCAAGCGTTAGGGTTGACACACTAAACGATAAGAGGTTGGAGTTGATTAAAGAACTGGGCCAAAAAACCCTTACACTGGCCCCAGAAACAGGCAGCACAAGATTATCAAAAGCGTTGAGAAAAGAGATATATGCCAGTCAAGTCGAACAGGTAGTGGAATCGGCTTTGAATATAGGTTTGCGGCAGTTTAAACTCTATCTTATGACAGGCTTTTACAATGAGTCTCAAGCCAATATAAGGGATACTTTGAAAATGGTCAGTAAAATAGGGGAGATGATAAAAGCGAAGGGAGGAAGGCTAAAGATCTCCCTTAATCCCTTAATCCCTAAACCTTTTACACCGTTTCAATGGCATGGATTCCCTGATGTAGGTAAGCTACGAAGAAATATTCAATTAATGAGAAGAATGTTTGGAGCAAAGGTTTCTAGTTTTTCTTTTCTCGATCCTAGAATTGCTAGGCTTCAAACAATACTTTCAAGAGGAGGACCGGAGTTATCGAAAGCTATAGCTCTGTGGGGCCAAACAGAGGGGTTCTTATCATCTTGGAGGAGCATTTCACAGAGGCAGGATTTAAGAGAAAACCAGTATCTCTCTTTCTGGGATCCAGACTACACTCCATTATGGCATGAATACATTATTGATCCTTTCAATAGACCGACTCTTCTTAGAGATCTATACGTGGCTTTCTTGGAGTTTCAAAACAAACTTCCCGAGAACTCTTAGAGGAAATGATGTTATAGGCATTAAACTATAAGGTTCTGGTATACCGAGAAGTTCTAGTAAACCCTTCATCATCTTGGGATGCCATAATTCATGCTTGTTTTTGGCATCAGAAACTAGTGTATAAGGTATATCATATGCATGCATTCTCCTTATCGCTATGGCGAATCTATACAAATTGTTTTTTGAAGACGTGAATGCTGGGAGTGGTAATTCTAATAGCTTCACCGTTCTAGACAATAGTCTCGCTTGTGACTTATCGATATATTTAGCCATCTCTGGGTTTATCCTTATTACATCTATATTCTTTATTGATGGAACATGCCTTAGGCTGGTTAACTTATCTACAATAACCACAACTAAACCATTGAGATCGCGTGACTTGTTACGAAGGTCTTTTACACCGGTATCTTCTAGGACTATTCTCGGTATAAGAGTTAGATCATTACCTATTATATCGCATTTTTTCAAAAGACTAGCGTTAATGCCTATTAACTTAAATCCGAGGGATCTAGCTTTTGTACATATAGATGTTAGGGATTCGCAATGCTCTGGGGTTACCGATAGATCTACGTAGAAATTCAATTATTACACCGAATGATTATATGGTTTGATATGATATCAGTCCAAAAATCTTTACCATGATATTGTGGTTTGAAAATTATCCTAATAGTATCATCTCCTTCACAGAGCTCAATCCTTCCTTTAAATGCATCTTGTTTCCCAAGCCTCAAATACAGGTTCCCAGAACGATCCGTTCTCTCATCTAACGTGTCTAAAAGCATTCCTATGAATGACTTCTTGAGGTTGCAGAGAATATTCTCTAAAAGTAATATAGCATCCTTACCATTAACAACTACTTGTAGAAGCCTAATTTCGTTTCCATGGAATCCTTTGAATGTACGCAAGGTAAATTTCCCCAGGTATTCATCCCTTATATCCCTAGGAAAAAGGCCAACTATCGATGCTTTCACTTTCTCTAAATCCTCGGTTGAGTGAGATATCGTTGACATAACTGCTTCTTTAAGCATAGACCGTTTAATCTTCCCCCTTTCCTTAGCCATTTCTACCACTTTATGTTAGTTTTAATTGATTAATAGTAGTGTTCTAACCTATATCTGCAATATGAGAAAAGTTTTGTAATAGAATTAAACGGATTACAATCTTGACTGGAAAATTAGTTTATTGCAGATCTCCCTTGTGATACTTATAACGGATTTCATCTGATACTATCAGTCTTGCTCTTCTACTGGCTTCATGCCTCTTCTTTAGCTTTCTTTCTTTAGCTTTCTTCTTCCACTTCTGTTTGGTAGTATTCTTTAAACCTCTACTTTTATTAAGTCCCCGCATCTTCTTGCCAGTACTTGTTAATCCTCTGAAGGGTCTACCCCCGTGTTTACCTATTGCAACCCACTTTAACTCAGCGTCCCGTTTTATGGCTGGGTGATGGGGATCAACAAGTATAACTTCATACCATTTATACCTACCATCTTCTGCTGCATAATAGCTGTTCAATACTACTAAGTTAGGGTACTTCCTCTGAGCTCGTTCCTCTGCTATAAGCCTAATGCTTTTTGCCGGTGCAAAGCCGTAAACACCCATTCTCTTAGGTCTCCTTCCCTTGTTGGGCCTCTGTTTCCTAAGCCCTCCTTTTCTCACTCTAACCCGGACAACAATAATTCCTTGCTTAGCCTTATAGCCTAGCTGACGAGCTCTATCAATTCTTAACGGTTTTTCTGCCCTAATTATACTCGGCTGTCTCCTCCACCTGATTAAGAGCTGCTTAATATATTCTCCGTGGAGTCCCTCATAGGGCCTCTTCCAATTTGTCGCAATGTAATGATATACTGACTTTGACATTACTCTTCTCCCACCATGGACTACGCTGAATCCAAAGTAATACTAACAGGAGGATATAATAGTTTTCTCCCAGAGGATAGCAATCCCTATCCACGGTCTCCAAGTTATGAAATATTCTTCGTAAACTATTTTTAAAGCTCATTTTTGATGTGTCATACAGAACTGTGGTGATGTACATGCCTCTCAGAGACGTTTTACTTGGTGTTGTGGGAAAGACTAATGTTGGTAAGTCAACATTCTTTGCTGCTACTACGGAAACTGTTGTAGAGATAGAGAATAGACCATTCACCACCATAAATCCTAATATAGGAATAAGTTATGTTAGAAAGAAATGCATCCATATAGAACTAGGATTACAGCAATGTAATCCCAGAAACTCGATGTGCATAGAAGGTAACAGGTTTATCCCAGTAAAACTAATGGATGTAGCTGGATTGGTTCCTGGCGCCCATATGGGTCGTGGTTTGGGTAACAAGTTTTTGGATGACATTCGGCAAGCTGACGCTATTCTCCTTGTAGTCGATGCAAGTGGTTCTACATCCGAGGATGGTGTACCAGTGAAGCCGGGTAGCTTTGACCCTATTAAGGAAGTCAACTTTATAATAAACGAGATAGACATGTGGATATTTAATAATATTAAGCGAGACTGGGAGAAATTTTCTAGAACGCTAGACACAGGATCCTATACCGATAAATATAGTGTTCTAGCACAACGCTTCTCAGGGTTTAGCATTAGAAAAGAACATATTCATAGAGCCTTCGAAAGACTTGGAAAAACGCCGTCCAAACTAACTACATGGAGCGACGAAGATCTATTGGAGTTTGTCAAAGTTTTGAGAGAAGAGTCAAAACCGCTATTAATTATCGCAAATAAAGCAGACCATCGGATATCGGCGGAAAATATTAAACGTTTACAAGAGCGATTCCCAGAAACCCCTGTTATACCTGTTAGTAGTATAGCAGAGCTAGCTTTAAGGCATGCTTCCAAAAAGGGATTAGTAAAATATATCCCAGGGGATCCTTCATTTAAGATAACTTGGGGTGTTAATGAACGTCAACGGGAAGCATTGGAGTCTATAAAAAACAACGTGTTGTTAAAATGGGGTTCAACCGGGGTTCAAAAGGCGATTAACACTGCTGTGTTTGATGTGCTTGATATGATTACAGTCTATCCTGTAGAAGACGCAACGCATTATACGGACAAGGAGGGAAGAGTACTTCCAGATGCATTTTTAGTTCCAAGAGGAACCACGGCAAGAGAGTTTGCCTACCTGATTCATACGGATCTAGGGGAAGGGTTTCTCTATGCTGTGAATGCAAAAACAAAGCAGAGGATTGGAGAGAACTACGTCCTTAAGGATAATGATGTTGTAAAAATTGTTTCAACTCTTTGAGGTAAATTCTGGTCTATTTCCCACGAGCACCCTTTGCTTTTCTAACGCTACCAGTTACTGTAATTACAGTGAGTTTCACAGGATTTTGGTTATTATGTATTCCTATAACACCTAGTATTTGATCGAGTTTATGATGATAGACTCTCACAATGAATCTTCGATTACTAGGGTTATAGTCTATGATTGTAAACCCAGAATTTACTAACCCTGCTTCCCCTATTATTTGCTTGAAACTCTCTTCAAGCCATTTAACTGCATGCCTATAATTCTTATAGAGCTCGTTAGAACCGTTCACCGTTTCTATTATAAGGTATCTTTTTCTGGGTTTTTCTTTGAGTGTTTTAATCTGAGAAAAGGGATCAGCACCAAATATTGATGAGCAACTTTTTTGTTTTCGATACATGTCTAAATAGAGGATTAATAGTACTATAAGAATCACCGCCTCTCCATAGCATATTGTTGCTAGGTAATTCATATTATGTCAGCTCGTCGTGAGTCAGTTATTGTATTGCTCATACTAGAGCGACATCCTCATCCGATAAACCATAACATTCTACTTGTATTAAATTTAATCTTACATTGAGGCCTATGTACAATATATGCATATCTATTACTCTCTGTTAAAGTGATTTCAAAAATGTGAGGGAGGACCTAAGCGAGAGAAGACTAGTCGTCATCCATTTGCCGCATTGATCATAGGCTCACTCTATTTCCTTAGATATATATAATAGGTGGTTGCTTTAGATCAAAACAATACGTTTAATAAAACATTATTTCTAAGGCTAATTATGGGATTATAGAGGCGGTGATTTATGGCAGGATTGCCTGGACAGGCAATGGGATATGATAGGGCGATAACTATATTCTCACCTGAGGGTAAGCTTTACCAAGTTGAATATGCTTTCGAAGCGGTTAGAAAGGGATGGACTAGTTTAGGGGTAAAATCCAGTAGTGCCGTAGTTCTATTGTCTGAGAAAAAGTATGTGACAAAGCTCATGGAACTCGATAGTATAGAGAAAGTGTTTATCATAGATGACCATATAGGCGTCACATTTGCAGGATTTGGTTCAGACGGGAGAGTACTTATAGATTATGCTAGGCTTGTCAGTATAAGACACAAGCTTCTATACGGTGATCCCATAAGCATTGAGTATTTAACTAAACATGTAGCAGACATTAAACACCAGTATACACAATATGGAGGGGTTAGACCCTTTGGTGTTTCCATGATTTTCGGAGGGATAGACCCTGATAGTACTCCAAGACTGCTGAGAACAGAGCCAGGAGGACAGTATATAGGTTACTATGCTATAGCAATAGGAATGGGTGCCCAGGGAGCTAATGAGTATTTGGAAGCTCATTATAAGCCAGATATGACGCCTGAAGAGACTTTAGAGTTGTCTTTTAAGGCAATGATTTATTCGATGCAGCAAAGAAATGAAAACGTAAAAGAGTTAACGGAAGAAAACTTTGATGCTGGTATGGCTCTCGTGGAGACGGGCAAGTTTAAGAAATTATCTAGAGAGGAGGTAAGGAACATTCTTTCTAATGTCTTATCCTAAACAATTAACCTATCTATTTTCGCTGATAGATAATAATTTGGTGGAAGATAGTGATTTTAATTACATAAGCATACATGTTTTTAATGAGACTTATCGAAGTGATCAGGTGATTATATATTGAGTGGACACGAATACGTTATAGCCAAAATTGACATCGGAAGTAATAGATTTGAAATCTTGGTTAACCCGGATTTAGCCTTTAAGTATAAATCAGGTGAGCAAGTCGACTTTGATGATTTATTGATGAGTGATATCGTTTATAAGGATGCAAGAAAGGGTTTTAAGGCTAGCTCCGAGTCAGTTAGAAAGGTTTTCGGTACGGAGGATATGAAGAAAATAGCAGATACAATATTACGTCAAGGAGAGCTTCAGTTAACTTCTGCCCAGAGAAAACAATTGCTTGAGGCTAGGAAAAGGCAAATCATTAATTATATTGTTAAGAACGCAGTTGACCCTAAAACAAAGCTTCCTATACCTACGAAAAGGATAGAAAATCTTTTTGAAGAATTACGTATAAGTATCGATCTAAACAAATCAGCTGAAGCACAAGCTATTGATGCAGTTAAAAGAATTGCACGTGTAATCCCCATAAAACTTGCTAGAGCACTGGTCAGAGCAGTAATTCCACCAGAGTTCTCTGGAAGAGCCTATAATGAGTTAAGCAGACTCGGTGAACTAAAGAAAACCGAGTGGAAATCGGATGGAAGCTTAGTTGCAGAAATAGAAATCCCTGCAGGTGCACAGAACGACATTATAAATGCAATTAATAAACTCACAAAGGGAAGAGGACAGATTCAGATAAAAGTGGTGGACTAAGAAAATGGCTGAAGAAAAAATAATTATTTTACCTGGAGACAAACTTAACGGCCCTGACCTTGAAGTAAGAGGTCTTGGCAGAAACTACGCTACATATAAAATAGGCGATAATATTTTTGCAGCTCTTCCTGGAGTACTTGAAGTTACACAGGAGAAGAAGATTTTCATCCCGTTAGAAAATGTATACATACCTAAGCCTGGAGACATTATTATAGGTATAGTAGTGAATGTAGGATTATCTTATTGGACAATAGATATACGGGCACCGTATTCTGCTGTTTTAACTGGTCAGGAGTTCTTAAACAGACCATTTAATCCGGCTACAGAAACACTTTCACTCTATCTAGTGGAAGGCGATTACATCATCGGTAAAATAAGTTCCTTCGACAGATTTAGAAGTCCATTCATAACATTGAAGGGAAGTGATAAGTTTGGGAAGATTGTGAAGGGCAAAGTGATAGAAATAAAGCCTAGCCGAATCCCCAGGGTTATTGGAAAGAAGAGGAGCATGATTAACATGTTAATGGAAGAATCGGGATGCGATATTACAGTAGGTGTTAACGGGCTTATACATATAGACTGTAAAAACCCACATCTAGAGGGTGTAGTTACACTTGCAGTAAAGAAGATCGAAGCCGAGGCTCATACATCTGGCCTCACTGATAGAGTGAGGAGTTTCCTGAAAGAGCAACTTTCAAGTTCTTAGGAGGGGTGGATTCCAGTTGAAATATGGTGAAAAACCTCAGTTAATTAAAGAGAATGGAACAAGGCTTGATGGGAGGAGACCAGAAGACCCCCGCCCAATTTATATGGAAGTAGGTGTTCTGGAAAACGCGGATGGATCGGCTTTCGTTTCATTTGGAAAAACGAGAGTGTTAGCAGCAGTTTATGGACCCAGAGAACCCATACAGAAATATATGGTTCTACCGGATAGAGCGGTTTTACGTGTCAGATACCATATGGCTCCATTTTCGACGGGGGAGAGAAAAAGCCCTGCTCCCTCTAGAAGGGAAATAGAGCTCTCAAAAGTAATAAGAGAAGCTCTCGAACCTGTTGTCATAACGGAGCTTTACCCTAGAACAATGATTGATCTATTCATAGAGGTGTTACAAGCAGACGGAGGAACAAGAACGACGGGAGCGACTGCAGCCTCCCTGGCTCTTGCAGACGCTGGTATAGCTCTGAAGGATCTCGTAGCGGGTGTAGCGATAGGTAAGATTAATGGAGTACTTGTCGTTGATATAGATGAGGCTGAGGACATGTACGGAGAAGCCGATATGCCTGTTGCTATGGCTATGAGACTGGGTTTGATTACACTGCTTCAGCTAAATGGTGTCCTTACGAAGGAAGAGTTTGCTCAAGCTATGGAAATGGCGAAAACTACTCTTGAGAGAGTAAGTGAAATGCAGAGGAAGACCTTGCTTGAGAAATATTCAAGTGTACTTCAGGTTTGAGGTGAAAAGTAGTGTCATTCACACCTTTTAGAATTCCCATAGTTCCCCAGCTCAAGAAGAATATGATACTTTCCATAATTGAAAAGGGGTTGAGAATTGATGAGAGAAAGCTAGAGGACATTAGGCCTATAAAAATTATCACAGGTTATTTAGATAAAGCCGAGGGTTCTGCATACGTGGAACTAGGGAAAACAAAAGTTATTGCAGGCGTCAAAGTAGAGGTAGGAGAGCCTTTCCGAGACATGCCTGATTTAGGTGTTTTAACCGTTCACGCCGAGTTTGTCCCTCTAGCGTCACCCTCGTTTGAGCCCGGTCCTCCCGATGAAAATGCCATAGAACTGTCTAGAGTAATTGATAGAAGCTTTAGGGAACTAGGAGCAGTTGAGCTAGAAAAACTAGCTATTATACCTGGTAAGAAGGTATGGATAGTATGGGTTGATCTATATATTATAGACCATGACGGGAACCTTCTAGATGCTTCCATGTTGGCAGCTCTAACTGCACTGAAAATGGCTATGATACCGGGTTATACTATAGAAGGAGATAATGTGGTTATCGACAGAGAATCATCTAGTGGCGTGTTGCCCTTAAAAGAAGAGGCCGTGTATGTACACATCGCGAAGATAGGTAACTACCTTGTAGTAGATCCTAGTTTGGATGAAGAAGTTGTAGCGGATTCACGTATAGCTTTTTCAATTAGCCGTAATGGAAGAATAGCTGGCATTCAAAAAATGGGCCAGGGTGGGATGAGTATAGAAGAAATCACCAAAGCTATGGAATTAGCTATTAGTGTTGCCCCGAAATATTTTAATGCAGTTGACTCAGTCCTAAACAAAGAGGAGAATAAAGGATAACAAGGTAGATGAGATATGGCAAGGAGGACGAAGCTTGTAGGGGTAGTAGGCAGATACGGCCCCCGTTACGGATCAACATTAAGGAAGAGAGTTAGGAAAATAATGGAGAGACGCTATGCACCTCACAAATGTCCCGTTTGCGGGTCTATAGGGACAGTCTATAGGGTTTCCACGGGAATATGGAAATGTAGAAAATGCGGTGCAACTTGGGCTGGAGGAGCATATGTTCCAAATACAGGTCTTAACACAAATTATCCGCAAGTAATGGTAATGGATAGAGACGAATTCCTATCCAAGTAGGAAGTGTTGAAGTTTTCATCAATTATTATTTTTCCACAAAATTTTTTGATTTTGGTAAAATAGTTTTTATAGGTGAGTTATTTTACTTACACTAATAACTACCTCTAGAGATCCTGGGAATAGAACTAGGAGTTTTGTTAATGAACTTATATCTATAGTACCAGTTTTCATAAAATATAATCGCGGGAAAACCACGCTTAGGGAATTATATGACATAGCGTTATCACGGAGGGCTTCTCATATTTTGGCGGTATATGGAAAAAAAGGGAATCCAAGCTTGTTGAAGATATTCCATGTAAATGCAATAGAACAAGTATTAAACGAAGTCTCCGATATAGTTCTGAAAGGCGTGACTCTATATAGGGAAAGAACTGGAAGAAAGCCCAAACCATTTAATGGAAAATATTGCATAGCATATGCTGATGGAACAGAATTGCTGGCAGATTTAATTAATTGTTTAACTGGTTATAGTTTTTGCCTGAAGGAAGGTGAGTATAGATATATAAAAATTGATTCTATTAACGAGTTAGCTGTTATTAGTTTTTACGATCAGACTGGATCAATTGTTGGCCCTATTATTAGGGTGAGAAAGATTGTTAATAGAAGCGGAAGTAAAAATAGATGAATCTAACAGGGATTTCAATAGAATTGTATGCAACTCGCTTGCTCCTGAGATAAAGGAGGAAGAGAAAATGGCTCGAGGCAAAATTATGTTGAAATGCGACCAACCAATTATAGTAGGTATAAAAACTTCTAAGATAGGGGAGTTGCAGGCTCTACTAAGCTCTTACCTTGGGTTGCTAAAGATAATATTAGATGTATACAGGGCTAATCTTTAATACTATCTTAAAACAGCGTTTTCTCTGGGTGTGATTTAATGGCAGAACAAGTTCCACCAGAGGTTCAATCTCTAGCAGTACGATATAACCAGTTAAGAGATTTTATATCCAGCCTTTTACAACAGAAAATGGCTACTGAGGCGGAGTTGGAGGAATTGAAACGCTTAATAGAAGTTTTAGAACAGAAGGTTGAAGACGATTATGTATATGAAGCTATAGGAGGAGTGCTTGCTAAAAGAAAGAAGGAAGAAGTACTGGATGAAGCAAAGGAGAAACTCGAAATCTTGGAGGTGAGGTTGGAGAAATTTAAGAGTCAGGAGGAAAAGTATACTGTTGAACTAAAAGAAACAGAAGAAAAGCTAAAGGCGCTACTTGCAAAGCAGTATCAGTCACTGAGCAGACAAGCCTAAACCTTTCCTTTCGATTCAAAAGTAGCTTTTTACTAGGATCACTCCAATATCTGTCTTTAACTCTGGATACATTAATCTTAACCTGGGGGATACTGTTTGGATACGGATACAAACAAAATCTCTTGCATAGTCCGGGAATTGCAAAACTATTTGCAACATCTGCTTCGCTTGTATCCTTGGAGGGCATTGGACTCCTTGGACTTGATGGTAGGTGTTGACTTTGATGAAGACGATACTCTGAGGCTAAGAATAGATGTAGACGCTAGAGGGAGTAAGCCAGTTACACCAAGTTATGATGAAGCTCTTGCACAGCTTATTGATAAGCTTAGAAAGAAGTTCGAGGAGGTAGTTAATGAGGGGTATTGTTGATTTTTTATCAAGCGAATTAAAAGATAATGAGCAGCCTAAAGTTTGCATTATAACACATAAAAACGCTGATCCAGATGCAGTAGCCTCCTCTCTAGGCATGTATTATATAGTAAAGAATCTTTGCGGAGAATGCAAGGCAACAATCTGTTTTCCTGAAGGAACAGCAGTTAGTTCTAGGGGGATAATTGAAAAGTATGTAAAATGCAGTGGGTCTGATGTCCGAAAAATTTTTACAACAGAATGTAAGAGTATCGATCAGAATCAAGGTATTGTCATAACAGTCGATGCTGCTAATCTTGAGCAACTAGGGTGTTTTTCTGAATATATAGAGTATTCGCGCCATGTGATTGTAATAGACCATCATAGGACCGGTGAATTGAAATTCAGGTCTGATTTATATGTGGGTAGCGAAGATTATTCATCGACTTCAGAGATAATTGCTTTAATCTTGAATACATTTTTAGATAGAAGAAGCCAGGACTATCTTATTCAATGTCTTGCCACTATATTGATGGCAGGTATAGTGTATGACTCCAGGAGATTTCTAACGGTGGGCTCAAATACGTTTAGAGTAATGGATATGCTAGAGAGTTTTGGGGGAAATTATTTTGAGGCATTGGACTTGCTGGAAAAAGAGGAAGACAGAAGCCAGCGTATTGCAGTCTTAAAAGCTTACCAAAGGATTATTCTAAAAGAAATATGTAGTTTTATTGTAGTAGGAACACACGTTGGATCCTTTGAGTCCTATATAGCTAGAACCTTGGTTAATGTTGGAGCAGACGTTGCTATTGTTCTTTCAGATAAAAAAGATGTCACACGAATAGCATTAAGATCAAGAAGTAACACTATAGACGTGTCTGCTTTTGCCTCTTGGCTTGTAAGAAAACTAGGAACAGGTAGCGGTGGAGGCCATTTTAATAGTGCGTTATTTGAAGGTGTTTTAAGGGAATTCGAGAGAAGTAGGGATAAAAAAGTGAAGAAACTGTTAGATCTTTTCGGTGAGTTCTGCGATGGATGAGAAGTCTGATGCCAAGTTGAGAGTATATGTTGATGTTAGAGAGAAAGGTAGCATTGTCTCTTCTCTTCTAGAGAAAAAGCTTTTGGTTGTTTATAAAAGACTAGATGTTGGTGACTACCTCGTTTCTGATAACATTGTTGTAGAGCGGAAAACTATAAGTGACTATATTAAAAGCCTGTATGATGGACGTTTATTTGACCAAGCCTCTAGGATGGCCTCGACTTACAATTATCCTGTAATGGTGATTGAGGGGAAATTTATTCCGTTTAAAGACAAGGTTAAGTTTTATTCATCTTTAGCATCTCTTGCTGTAACTTATGGTTTTCGGGTTCTAATGGCAAATAATGCCCAGGATACTGTAGAGATTATATATTATATTGCAAAAAGGGCATCTTCTAGTAAGGGTCAGTTCATAGTAGTTCATAAAAAACCCAGACTATCCTGTCTAAAGGACTGGCAACTCTACATTATACAATCACTACCGTATGTCGGCCCTAAACTAGCCACTCGTCTTTTGGAACACTTCGGAAGTATAGATAGAATAGTAAATGCACGATTATCTGAGCTGGCAAAGGTTCCAGGAGTAGGTGAGAAGAGGGCAGTAGAACTTTACAAAGTCTTCCATACGCCCTATTCTACAATTACAGGGAAGAGCTATCATCTAGACGATTTTACATAGGAGACCCTCTTCTGCTCGGGTCATTATTTAAAACCCCCGATAGAGAATCCACCCAAAACGATATGATATAGTGGGTGTATAATGATGGCCCGTTTCAAGATGGTATCTGAAATAGAGAAAATTATGAGCGATCTAGAGCATGTGAGGAATATAGGTATAATAGCGCACGTTGATCATGGAAAGACGACAACCAGTGACTCACTACTAGCTGCTGCTGGTATGATCTCGGATAGAATTGCTGGAGAAGCTTTGGCTCTAGACTATCTTAACGTTGAGAAACAGAGAGGTATAACAGTAAAATCTGCTAACGTTAGCCTTTACCACGAGTATAAGGGTCGGCCGTATATTATCAACCTTATAGACACTCCTGGCCATGTGGATTTCAGTGGTAAAGTAACCCGAAGTCTTAGAGTGCTTGACGGTGCTATAGTAGTAGTGGACGCAGTTGAAGGCGTTATGACCCAGACAGAGACTGTTATAAGGCAATCACTGGAAGAGAGAGTTAGACCACTCCTTTTCATAAACAAAGTTGACAGACTGATAAAAGAGTTAAGATACACACCGCAGCAAATACAACAAAGATTCGTTGAAGTTATCCAGGAAGTGAATAATTTAATAGACCTCTATGCTGAACCTCGGTTTAAGAGCATATGGAAACTCAATCCTGCAGACGGTATTGTGGCATTCGGTTCTGCCAAGGATAAATGGGGCTTTACTATACCAATGGCCCAGGAAAAGAAGATTACATTTGCAGATGTTATTGATGCATATAACAAGGGCAAGGAAGGCGTTGCCGAGTTGTCCAAGAAGGTGCCTTTACATGAGACGTTGCTGGATATGGTTGTAAGGTTTGTTCCTAACCCTAGGGAGGCTCAGAGATATAGGATAGAGAAATTATGGAAAGGAGACATGAATAACTCCCTGGCTAAAGCCATGGTTGAGGTTGATCCTGAAGGGCCGGTAGTGTTTTTCATAAATGATATTAGAATAGATCCTCATGCAGGACTGGTAGCAACAGGTAGAGTCTTCTCGGGGGCGCTGAAACCTGGTAAAGAGTTATGGCTTGTGAATAGTAGGGTGCAACAGAAAGTATTGCAAGTTAGCCTCTTCATGGGTCCGTACAGAGAGGTTACAAAGGAGATAACAGCTGGAAATATAGCTGCAGTGCTAGGGCTGGATAAAGCTAGGGCAGGAGAAACTGCGGTGGATATAGAAGCAAAAAATATGGCTGCACCTTTCGAGAGAATGCATTATGTAAGTGAGCCTGTAGTTACTATAGCAATAGAGCCGAAGAAGCCTCAAGAGCTCTCTAAGATGATTGAAGCACTAAGAAGGTTGAGTATTGAAGATCCGAACCTTGTGGTTAAGATAAATGAAGAAACAGGTGAATACCTACTCTCAGGTATGGGCCCGCTGCATCTTGAAATAACGTTACAATTACTGAAAGAAAATTATGGAATAGAAGTAGAAGCAAGCCCGCCTATAGTAGTATATCGAGAGAGTATCCGTAAGGCTAGTCAGGTCTTCGAAGGTAAAAGCCCTAACAAGCATAACAGGTTCTACATATCAGTCGAGCCTTTGAATAAGGAAACGATAAAGCTAATGCAGAGTGGTGACATTGGAGAGGACCAGGATGTTAAGGAAAGAGCAAAAATTCTCCGTGACAAAGCTGGGTGGGACTATGATGAGGCTAGAAGAATATGGGCATTCGATGAGAATCTCGATATATTTGTTAACAAAACCTCAGGTATACAACATCTCAGAGAAGTTCAAGATACTATAATTCAGGCATATAGATTGGCAATGAAAGAAGGGCCTTTAGCAACAGAACCTGTAAGGGGGGTTAAAGTACTATTGCATGATGCAATGGTTCACGAGGATCCTGCGCATAGAGGGCCTGCTCAGATATATCCAGCAGTCAGAAATGCTATTTATGCTGGGATATTGACTTCTAAACCGACACTACTAGAGCCTATACAAAAGCTTGACATTCGCACGCCGATGGACTATGTGAGCACTATAGCGTCTGTTCTAGCTAGGAGAAGAGGAAAGATGTTGGATGTCATAAGTATGGGCCATGTTGCAAGGATTATAGCAGAGATACCTGTGGCTGAAACATTTGATTTGGCAGCAGAACTTAGGAGCGTCACGGCGGGAAGAGCTTTCTGGGGAACAGAGTTTAGTAGATGGAGCCCTGTCCCAGATTCAATGCTTGACGAATTAATCAAGAAGATAAGAGAGAGAAAGGGATTACCTCCTCACCCACCAAAGCTGGACGACCTTATAGGTTTTTAAACCTTTCATTAATTGCCCTACCACTGTTTTTCCTCTTTTCTCTACGGATAGAGTTAATTAAAGTTTATATATACAAATATGGGCAAGCTAATCCCTCGGCTAGAGGGGATGTTTATGAGCATAGCGTCATTATTGTCAGATCCGACGGTAGATGCAATTACAGGGCTTGTAGTGCTTCCAGTTATTTTAATACTTATTTTATGGCTGGTTGTCCTATTTATAAGGAAAACTGTCAGGGAACACTCGGTAATCGAGGAAACCGAGCCGTTCAAATATCAGAGATTTGAAGCTTCTAACCCTCCTTCAGGTGAAGCTAAGACAAAGGTTTCCATGCAGTATTTGGGTTATTTGGTCTCCTTCTTGGCGTTGGAGCCTATAGTTGTTTTATCTTTCATAGTGTTTAACACATCTAAGTTGAGTTTGGCCCTTCAGTTCTATGGGATATTTCTGATAGTATACGTTCCATTTCTTGCTTATGCAGTGTATGAATCTAAGAAGATAAAGGAATGGATGTGGAGGTGAGTGTTCTTGGGCGAAGAGAAAGGGAAGGCTTATGTTGGAGACATCGACGTTTCAGCTAATAAGGCGGCAGAATTATTAATGAACAAGGCTAAACTGGGAAAAATGATTGATTGGGCGACAGCATTTAGCCTGTGGCCTGTTCACTTAACGACAAGTTGTTGTGGTTGTGAATTTGCGGCGACATGGAGTCCAAGATTTGACGCAGAGCGATACGGAGCGCTTCCTTGGATAGGTTCTAGACAAACTAATTTCATGATAATCGAAGGAACTGTTACTAAGAAAATGGCTAAGGCTGTTAGGATAACATGGGAGCAAATGCCGTTCCCTAAGTTTGCGATTGCGATGGGTGCCTGTGCTCTTGACGGTGGAATCTTCCATAACAGCTATAATATAATTAGGCCATGGCAGATAGTTCCTATCGATGTTTATATACCGGGTTGTCCGCCAAGACCTGAAGCTGTTGCTAGAGCTATTATTGAGCTTCAAAAGATTATCCGTAGCAAAGGAGTCGCGAGTTCTTGGATAACTAAGGGAGTGAGAGAGGATAAGATAGGGCATTTTATAAAGAAAGGAGGCGAGTAAACCATGACTATTATTGAAGAACTTGAAGAGAAACTGGGAGATTTAAATCCCGAAATTACTGAAGGAAAGGGGTTCATTTCTGTAAGCGTTGAAACTACAAAACTACGTGAAACCGCGAAACGCCTTTTAGACTTAGGGTTTGATCATGTAAAAACCGTAACAGCCGTTGATTATAAGAAAGATAATCAGTTCGAGGTAATATATCATGCATCAAGCTACTTGAACACCGAGCTAGCAAAATACATTATTGAACTCAAGACTAGAATACCGAGAGATAACCCAGTAGTAGAATCGCTAAGCGATATATGGATAAGTGCAGAGTTCTTGGAGAGGGAAACGTTTGAATACTTCGGCATAAACTTCACAGGCCACCCTGATCTCAGGCCTATCCTTCTATTACAGGAGATAGCCGATCAACATCCTCTAAGGAAGGATTTCATTGTTAAGGAGGAGGGGATATTCAAATGAGTACCGCAACAACTATGCCAAGCAAACTTCCTGGAATGGATCTAAAGAAAATAGGAAAGAATCTATATGAAGTGTTCATAGGCCCACAACATCCTGGAAGTGGGCACATGAGAATTATAATTAGAGTAGATGGAGATGTTATCGTGGAAGCCGATCCTGATCTAGGATATGTACATAGAACAATGGAAAAACTAGCAGAAGGCCGAGAGTTTATTAAGATAGTTCCGTTGATGGAAAGAATGGCTATTCTCGATGCTTGTAACATTTCACTACCCTATGTAGAGGCAGTAGAAAAACTTATGGGCATAGAACCCCCGCCTAGAGCTAAATATCTTAGAGTCCTCCTATGCGAGATAAATAGAGTTGCCAGCCACTTATATGGTATAGGAATTTTCGGCGTATTCTTAGGGCACTCAACTATGTATATGTGGCCGTTTGGTGATAGAGAAGTATTTGTCGAACTAGCTGAGAAACTAACCGGAGCCCGTCTCACACATACATATGCGATTCCAGGAGGAGTTAGAAGAGATCTACCGCAGGGATTCAAAGAGAACGCCGAGAAAGCGGTTAGGTATATGTCTAAGAGGCTTATGGAGTATAAGCAGATCTTTCTTGATAATCCAGTTATTCAGAAGAGGCTAATAGATGTAGGGATTATAAGCAAGAATCTTGCAGCTAGGCTTGGAATAGTCGGACCGAATGTTAGAGCATCTGGTATAAAGTATGATGTTCGTATAATAGAACCCTATGAGGCATATGATGAAGTAGACTTCCAGGTTCCTGTTTACGATGAAGGAGACTCGTTTGCCCGTGCATGGATACGTATAGTTGAAATTCAGCAGAGCCTCAATATTATAAAGCAAGTTCTCGAAAAGATGCCTGATGGAGATCCTATGCATGAAAGATTCTGGGCTAAAGTTCCACCACTTTATAAGAAAGTATTCCAGGAGACTAAGAGGGTTAAGCTCATACCTCTGTTTGCCAATCTAAAGGTTCCAGCTGGCAGAGCATTTGCTAGGGCAGAAGCAGGAAGAGGAGAGATAGTGTATATGGTTGAAAGCGAGAATGCTATGAAGCCTTACAGAGTAAGAGTAGTATCTCCTTCGTTCAGGAATGCTGTTGTTTTCAAGTATATCGTACCTGGTCACAGGATAGCCGATCTTCCCGCTATTTACGGTAGCATAGACTATTTCCCACCTGAAGCAGACAGGTGATGCATTATGGTGGATTGGATTAGACTGATTATAGACATAATATTCTGGCCTCCATTCTTCCAACTGGTAATAGCACCAGGCCTTGTAGCTGCCTTAATAATAGTTATCTTCATAATATGGTTTGAAAGGAAAACTGCTGCCAGAGTTCAGATGAGAATAGGGCCTTATCACATTAGTCCCAGGATAGGTGGATTCCTCCAGTTAATAGCTGATCTGACAAGATACGCATTCCAGGAAATAATAGTTCCTACCGCTGTAGATAAACCTATATTCATAGGAGCACCATTAACTGCACTTGTATTCTCTCTACTTCCAGTTGTTTCAATGCCTTTCACAAGCACATCATATTATTACCCACTACCCATAAATTACAGTCTACTATTAACTCTAGCTCTTAGCACGCTCTCACCCATATTTATCGTAGCTGCTGGATGGGCAAGCGACAATAAATTCGCAGTAATAGGCAGCCTCAGAGAGTCATTTGTTATAACAGCATATGAGTTACTAATAGTTATTACAGCGCTATCTGGTGGAGTGGCAGTCCTATCATATAATCTTGTCGATATAGTCAATGCTCAGACACCGTTCTATAAATGGATGCTTTTCACTAATCCTCTAGCAGCCATTACAATGTTCGCTGCAATTCTGATGGCGACAAGCGGTTTCCCCTTCGAGATTCCTGAAGCGGAAAACGAGATAGTCGCTGGAGCATTCACAGAATACTCAGGATTAATGTATGGTATAAATATGGGTTCTGCATATATCAAGAGGTTTGTCTACACCTTACTTTTCACATTAATATTCTTGGGCGGATGGTTGCCATATAAACCAGGGGTACACCTTATAGGCGGCTATATAATTCCTCTCATAATAGTTCTCGTTAAGGCAACTATAGTCATGGCTATAATAAGCTTTCTAAGAGCAGTGTATGGCAGGTTTAGAATAGACCAAGCTCTAGATGGAGCGTGGAGGGTCTTTATGCCTCTAGCCCTAATAGGGTTTGGCCTTGCATTACTTGAAGCATACATGGGGGTGTATGGATAATGCCAGGCAAGGTAGTTCAAAAACAGACACCGAAACCACGCTTTATAAATGCGATAACAGGTAATGTAGGAGCTATAGTGATTGGCCTGAAATACTTCGCCAACCCTAATAGGTTCACATTAAAATATCCCTATGAATATATAGAGCTGGGAAACACGTATAGAGGATTCATAGTACTGGATATGAAGAAATGTATAGGGTGTATGTCATGTGCTAGAATATGCCCAGCTTCAGCAATGAAAATGGTCAAGGTAACCGTTGAGGAGGGCAAGAAACCCAAACCTTATCCAGTCATTAACTATAATAGATGTATTTTCTGCGGATTATGTGTGGATGTATGTCCTACAGAAGCCCTATATCACTTGCCGGTGCACGATGTTGTCTATTTAAACATGGATGAAATGGATCTCGATCTTGAAAGGATTCAGCAGACAGTAGAATCACCTAGTGTTAAAGAAGGAACTCCAGTCAAATACGTTTTCGACCCTGAGAAAGGATTAGTTAAGATACCTGCAAAAGAGGGGGGTGAGTCTTAAATGGAGCTAGTTTATACTTATCTAGGAATAACTATTCTTTCCGCGTTCGCTTTATATTTTGCTTACCTAACGGTAAGAGGAAAGGATCTAGTATATTCAAGTGTAGCTCTAGCATTAACAGCATCAATGGTTAGCCTAATAGTTGCTTTCATGGGATTCCACTTAGTAGCAATTGTCCAGTTATTAGTATATGTCGGGGCAGCTGTTATGTTCATAATTGTGAGCGTTGCACTCTTAGGTGCTAAAGAGACGACTGTTAGAAACGAGTACCTAGGTTTAACTGCCGGTATATTCACATTAGCAGTTCTAGCACTATATTTAAACAGATTCTATACGGCATTCACATTCGCAAAAGTGCCTCCTACGTCAGTTATAAGCGACCTTCTATTATCGCGGTATATGGGCGTTTTAGTTTTGATTATAGTCGCACTTGCAGCTACGATAATTGAAGCTATATCCTTAGCAAAGAGGTGAAGGCCATGACAGCTATAACAGTGGAATCAGTAGGATACACAATAACCCTAACGGGGCTGTTACTTATAAGCATAGGTGTATATGGGTTCGCTTCAACTAGGAATCTCATTAGGATGCTACTTTCCCTAGAGATAGTTTTCAATGGGGTTTTCCTGGTTATTCTAGCGGTTATAACTTCAGCTCCCATGTATGCAACTGCTCTAGGAGTCATACTTATAAGCGTGGTATCGGGTGAGGTAGCTGTAGTAGTCGCTATAATAGCCGCATATTATAGGAAGACAGGGGTCTTGGATTCTGAATCAGCTGAAAACGTTGAAGGAGGGGTGTGATCATGGAGGCATCTATACCTATACTGTGGATAAGTGTTATCCTCCCGTTACTCGTTGCCTTGGTTGGAGTCAAAGTTAAGGATGAAAACATAGATAGTATAGCGTATACGTTGGCAGCAACCTTACTATTACCTGTAATTGTAGTTATAATCGCTGCATTTAAGGGGCTGCTCGGAGAAGGACTGGTTGACCCTTGGATGGCTCACATCGGTAGTGTGGGAACATTTGCACTAACATTAGATGGTCTTTCAAGTTTGGTAATTGCAGGTGTAAGTCTAGTAACGGCCTTTGTCTCAATTTATTCAATTCCTTATATGAAAACAAGAGTTACTGAAATGAAAGAGGCCGGTGAGACGCCGCCATCACTAGGCGTCTACTTCTTCCTTTACTCTCTATTCTCTGTTGCTATGCTAGGCCTAGTATATGCAACAAATATGGTGCTTTTCTATATATTCCTTGAACTAACACTATTGCCGTCATTCCTTCTAATAGCGTATTATGGATATGGAGATCGAAAGAGGATAGCTATACTTTATCTTGTTTGGACTCATATAGGTGCAGTAATGTTCCTATCAGGCGTGCTTTATTACGGGTTCCATGTAGGCAACTTTGACTACCTAGACGTTAATACTATGACGCCAATAACTGGTACTGCGAACATGTTAGGAACTGCAGCTAAATATGTAGCATTACTAATGGTATTAGGCTTGTTCGTTAAGATGGCGGTATTCGGCTTTCATATGTGGCTGCCATATGCTCATGCGGAGGCTCCAACGCCTATTTCTGCGCTCTTATCACCGAATCTTATCGGCTTGGCTGGCTATGCGCTGGCTAGAATTACAGTACCCATATTCCCCACTTTCTTTGCTCAGTACAAGTGGATTCTGATTTACTTAGCATTTACTACTATAATATATGGTGGCCTTGTTGCACTCAAGCAAACAGACTTTAAGAGATTTCTAGCTTACTCTAGTATCAGTCAAATGGGATATATGCTTCTTGGAATAGCTACCTTGACGCCTATAGGGATAACAGGAGCTATGATACAGTACCTTTCTCACGCTCTTGGAAAGGCTCTCCTCTTCATGACGGCTGGTGTGTTCATAACAGAGCTACATGGCCTTCGAGATATTAGACTTATGGGAGGCCTTGCTAGAAAATACCCATTAACTGCAGCATTAGCTTTACTGGGCTTTATGCACCTAGTCGGAATGCCTCCAACTATAGGTATGTGGAGCGAGTTATTCATCGTATTCGGGTTATTTAAGGATGTTGCATTGACGACGGAATTCATACCCATCGTTATGTTAGTGATAGTAGCTTTGATGGTATCAGCATCATATTCGTTTGTCACCATGAGAAGGATATTCTATAACAAGCCGAGGAGTGAGAAGGCTGAGATGAAGACAGAAACTCCTGGAGCATTACAATATTCTATGCTCTTCATAGGGGTAATGGGTGTTGTTTTCTTCCTCTGGATAAACCCCTATTATCACGGGCTACTCGAAGTGATCCATAAAACATTCTTGTTTGCTGGAATAGGAGGGTGATGACAGTGATAGATCCTATCTGGATATGGTTGACTCCATACTTAGGTGCATCGGCACTTGCAATACTATGGATTTTTGGTGTAAGAGATGAAAGGGTTTATGACTGGATTTCAGTGGGTAGTATACTAGTATCGGCAATTATAGCTACCATATTAACACCTATAGTATACAATGGCCATTTAATTTACACGAAATATGCTTGGTTGCCAAGTTTAGGTATCAACTTTGGAACATATATGGATGGATTAGGAGCCTTCATGGCCCTTATAGTTTCATGGCTATCATTTCTAATAGCAGTCTACAGTACAGAGTACATGAAAAGAGACTGGGGCGTTCAGAGATATTTCTTCTTCTTCACATTCTTCGTTGGAAGCATGTTATTGCTAGTGCTAGCTGACAATCTTGTGCTAATGTTCGTGGGTTGGGAAGGAACAGGACTAGCTAGCTATGCATTAATTGGCCATTGGTATACTGATGAAGAGGAGACATGGGTAGGTGATCCAGGTAGAAAAGCCTTCGGAACACCAATGTACTTCGAGCCTAGTCATAGTGGTGTTCGAGCTATTCTATTCACCAGAGCTGGAGATATAGGGATGATAATAGGGATGGCACTATTCTATATGGTAGCTGGAACATTTAGTATACCTGAAATATCGCAAAACGCAACGGGATGGATGGGATTCCTTGCATCTAAAGGCGTATTGTCAGCTGCATTACTGGTATTCAGCCTGGGAGCACTAGCGAAAAGCGCTCAGTTCCCATTCCACGAGTGGCTTGTAACAGCAATGACTGGTCCTACACCAGTTTCAGCATTAATACACGCAGCCACAATGGTGAAAGCAGGAGTATACTTCATGTTAAGGTTCTCACCTATCTTCTATAACGGTGCTGTTGCACTAGGAGGCGTGGCTCTTACTGCAACTGAACAATACTTCAATATAATTGCACTGCTAGGCGGTATAACGGCATTTATAATGGCAACCATGGCGCTTGTGTCAAGGGAACTGAAACTAATATGGGCTTTCTCGACAGCATCGCAATTAGGATATATGTTCTTGGGTGTTGGTGCTGCAGGTCTTCTCTCTCAAAAAGAAATGGCTTATGAAGGCATAGCTGCAAGTGCAGCCCACTTAATGAGCCACGCCGTATTTAAGGCAGCTCTATTTCTTATAGCAGGATGGGCTATACACGCTGTTCACAGCAGATTTATCGATAATATGGGTAATTTCAGTAAATACATGAAAATAACAACCGTCTCAATATGGTTTGCAGGCCTGAGTCTTGCAGGTTTACCTCCATTCTCTGGCTTCTGGAGTAAAGAAGGGGTAATACATGCAGCTGAAGCTGCTCACCTCGAAAACTTATGGTTACTGGCCGTTTTTACGGCAGGGTTAACAGGGTTCTATACTGTTAGAGCTATTATAAGAGCCTTTCATATGCCACCATACGAACCACCCCATCACGAAGCCGAGCTCCATGAGGCACCCCCACGGATACTATGGCCATATACAATACTAGCCTTTACTGCTCTTGCAATAGGATTGGCATGGCCTTTTGGTTTTGGCGCAGACTTCTCTAACCTTATCTCTAAGACCTTAGGTTTCGAAAAACCTGTGCAACTAGCGGTTTCATTCAATCTTACAACTTATAGCATAATAATATGGGTATTAGCGATGGTTCTATTAGTACCGGCACTTTATCTGGTACTTAAGGTTGATTTTGTTTCAATGCTAAAGACTAGTAAAACTGCAAGAATATTCCACGACTTCCTGTATGATAGGTGGTACATAAACGCATTGATTTATATCTTCATAGTAGGAGGGTTCCTCGGGATAATAGACATACTAGGATACGTAGACGGGTTTATAGACGCATTCTACCATATTGGTATTCCAATAGCATTCATATTGATCTCCAAAGGATTCAGAGCGACCCACAGGGGGAGACCCGATCTATACCTAGCATATTATGCATATGGAATAGGCCTACTACTACTTCTACTCTATATGATTTGGGGGTGAATAGGTAATGGTTCAAGATGTTGCGGAAGAGGTCACGATTCTTACCTATATAATTTTGGTATTAGGCATACTTATACCGTTAACTAAACCACTCAAACTAGAGAAATCAAGGATACCGTATGCCTTCGGGTGGCTATCAACTCTGCTGTTTGCATTTATATCCTATATAATATTTAATGCACTCAGAAATACTGATGCAGTAACCTTATTCAACGGACTGGTAACATACAATAGTTTCTCGGCATTCATGCTGCTATTATCAGCACTGTCAAGCGCTCTAGTACTCATGGCTATAAAAGGAAGAGCTGAAGAATGGCCAACTGCCCCAGCAGTTTACGGGTTGCTACCACTAATACAGTTTGGCCTAGTTTTCGCGATGGGTATAAATGATGCCTTACTCTTACTTGCCATATGGTTACTAGTATCAGTAGCAAGCTATGTAGTAATAGCTTTACCTAAAAACACTGAAAGTGTGAAGGGAGCAATTAAATATGCTTTCATGGGTTCACTAGCAACATTATTCCTAACTGTTTGGGTCGCGTTAAACATAGTGATAACAGGGTCTTTTACAATACTGGCTTATCCGACAGGTCTAGCTGCATTACTAGCTTTCGGGGCATTCATTTTAAGCGTAGGGTTCAAAATGGGGATTGTCCCGTTCCACTGGTGGTTACCAGACGTCTATGGTAAAGCTAATGGATACGGTGTATCCATAGTGGCTGGCATTGTTAAGATAGGGTTCATAGCGGTAACAGCTAGAGTAATATATTTTATATCATCAACAGGGTTCTCTACTATAGTTACTGTAACTCTAGCATCATTAGCTGTTGTAACGATGTTCTGGGGTAATCTCGCAGCTCTAACTACTAGAAACCTACAACGTATACTAGCATACAGTAGTATTGCACATATAGGATACATCTTGGTTGGACTAACAGCCATATCTTATGCCGCTGGAACTCAGAATATTCAACTAGCTATGTATTCATTTGCAGCAGTAGCCATACATGTAGCGGCTTACGCGATAAGCAAAGCACCATTATTTGCTGTTATGGGAGAAGGATATACAGAACTAAATGATATAAAGGGATTGTTCCATAGGGATCCAGTGTCATCTGTTTCGATGGCTATACTCCTACTAAGCCTTCTAGGACTACCGCCACTACTAGGCTTCTGGGGTAAGCTTTACATGTTCACAGCAATAGCAAGCTACTCCCTTCCGTTGCTAGTAATAGCACTGCTTAACAGCGGTATAAGTGCGGTTTATTATGGTATAGCCATTAGAGACATGCTGTCAACTGAGCAGGGATCTGCTGCATACGATGCACCTAGAAAAGCTTCGCTTGCTACCGCAGCAACGATAATAATAGTAGCGGGACTTTTAGCGTCAACCTTTTTCCATATAATTTATTAAGTCAATCTTTAAATCGACATAAACATCCAATCTTTTAACCATTAAATCCTATCAGGGAGCCTGGGGTCTAGTATTGGATTATAAACAGGGATTTGCTGATACTCTTCTGAAAATAGCAAAGCGGTATAATATAGATGTCAATCATTCTTTTGCCGTGGAAATAGAATCCTTACAGGATGTGATTAGAAGAAAAACAATAGATCATATAACAGCTAATAACATTGAAGTCACCCTTGAAAATGTATTATCTACTCTAGAGAAGATCTTGAGTGAACTTGACTTAACTACTGAGAGAAATAGTATTAAAAATCTGCTGGATTCTCAGGGCATAAAGGATAACTCCTATGTTGAACTTCTAACAGGCCAAGCTGTATTGCAGGCTTTATCAGACATAATAATGAAAAAAGAGGAATCCGTTGAAAGCAAAACAGCTATTTGCCCGGTATGCGGTACAGAAACCGATCAAGGATTTATTTCTCCTGACGGGTCAATATGGCTATATTGCCCTTTATGCGGCTACACATGGAGGCAATCCAGTGTTTCCCATCCAGTCTGTCCATATTGTGGGATGGATCATAAAGAAATGATAGGTATATTAAAGGATAAAACAAACCCGTCAGTAGTCGTCATGTTATGTTCAAACTGCAAGAGATACTGGATATTAGTGGATGAGAGATATGCAAAAAGAGTTCCTAGAAGCCTGTATCCACTATTCAGGAGTAAGGCTGAAAAAATAATTAAATATCTTCCGAAGGAGTTTCTAGAGAACTTAAAGTAATATTATCGAACTCGTTTCTCAACTCAGAAAGAGCTTCCTCTAGGCTCGTTTTACATCCTGTTAATAGACTAGTATAGCAGGTTAACTTATTCAACCTCTTATCAACGCCAAGTTTTCCCAGAGATCTATTAATTTTAGATATTCCTATAGGGATACTTACCCATAGTAAAAATGTTATAGAAGTCATTAGGATTCCTTCCATCAAGTTTCTTGTATTGATACGTTCTGCTTTGTTTAAAAAAGCATTAAAATTTCCGTCAATTCCCTGTGAATATTTGTATAGAGATAGTTCAAACGCCAAGTCATTGATCCAGGAAATATAAACATATACCCTCAGGAGATCCAGGCCTGCTAGCATACCGAGAAAGAGAGAACTGCCGACAAATATATTGTTAAGCGTCTCATTTACAATTAACCCTGTGTACCATAGGGTTTTCCTCGAGGCCTCGACAATTATGGTGAAAAGAACAAGCATGTTCCCTCTAGCCCACAGCCTAGGAATACTTTCAATAGCACTCTCTAAATCTTCTTTTGCCAAGTATAACACCTCATTATATAGGCATTGCTATAGCATTGATGCCTAGTTTCCTCCTAAGTATATACGCAAAGAATCCAGCATATTCAGACCTCGAAGAGTCTACGATCACCGTTTTCGGCTTAGATTCTTCTACGTACCGGAGTGTACCAATATAATCGGAGTGATCACTATAGGAAGCGATATAGGATCTCTGATCCACCTGCATTATAGGTTTCCTGAACTCCCAACCGTTCAGTAAGACATGCATACCTACCCTAGAACTCTTATAGCGATAAAAACTCGTAGCATGATCCATCACTATTACTTTATCTCTAAGCAGATCCCTAGCTTCCTTTGTACCGAGAAGAGAAAACTCTCCGAATCTACCTGAGATAATTTTAGAAAGGTTCCTTGTTATCTTATACATCTTTGAAGTCATAATAACAGGTTCATCGAACCCTAAATCTCTAAGTTTTAGCAGTACTCCTTGGATTTTCCCATAATAACCGTACAACCATAGTCTTCCTTTAGATTGCTTATACAATGATATGATCTCATCTAATACATCATTATTATTCCAAGACCTTATATGGTTCGGCGAGCCATATGTAGCATCAACAACAAGTATATCTGGTTTAGAAATAATCTCAGTACCTTCTAATTTGAAATCACCAGTATACCCTATTACAAGATCATCTGTCGTTACAACAGGTGAGACACTCCCTGGAATATGCTCCGATTTCAGGAACTCCACATTGGTAGAGTCATCAAGCATAATCTTTCCGTCGATGTTGAGCTCATACCTCTTATTGCGAGGAACTATAATATTAAGCCCATCTAGTATTGCGAAGGTTTCGGGAGTTGCTATAACTTTCAAGGCTTTTTTGGAGCTAGTTATAACATGCTTATAATGGTCTGCATGTGCATGTGTCACTATTCTATACTTCTTGTCTCCACATCCGTCCATACTTAGGTTTCTAAAAATAATTGCCCCGTTCTTCAATATCTTCAGCGGCAAATTCCCTGTTCCTTGGAGCATTGTTAAAACCCTCGATCACTCATATGATTCTATATTTTCCTGCCTTTGAAATGACGAGAAGAGATATCGTTGTAATCACGGCAGCTGAGGTTAGAATAAAAAGTCTTATTGGCCCAGAGTTCAAAGAATTGCTTTCTGGCAGTATATTGCTGGATGACAATATTGTATAGCTCAACTCGTTTACCAGAACATTATTTCGATATATTTCTATTCTACCGAAGAGTGGAATGCAATATTCTCCAGGATAATAATTATATGATTGTAGAGATGCTCCATCCGTTGTTTCTCCTAGTTTAACGACTCTACTTGCTTTTACTACATACATTTCTTTGAATGATTCAACATAATATGTCAAAGCCTGCTCCGCATGATAGGTATGCCCTGTGGAACAATAGTTTTCGGAAATTTTCAATAGATAGAAAACAGCCTGCTCTAATTGATTGTACTGCGGGGCTGAGGGATGATATTTAATAAGACTTAGCTCCCTGTTATATGGATTCACTTTTACATCCATCGATCCTATTGGAATATAATTTATTGTAATAAAATAGCTTACTTGGTAGAGTTGAGCTCCTTCTCCTAGGACGAGATTATGTATTCCTTGTAGTATAATAGTCGTTAAAAACAAACATAAGAGGAATTTCTCTAGTTCCCCAGCTAGTTTCCTCAAAATACGCACCGATCAAGTTTTGACCGTTTAATGTGTCGAACCGTATCTTTCAACCGTTTTGACAATTTCTTCTTTAGCATTCTTAGCTGAGAGCCAGTCTTTCAGCTTTACCCATTTACCAGGTTCTAGCTCTTTGTAATGCTCGAAGAAGTGCTTAATCTTATCTTTTGTAATGTCCGGCACATCATCTATATCATTTATGCTCCCATACAGCGGATCTAACTTTTGTTTAGGCACTGCTATAATCTTAGTATCAACTCCGGCCTCGTCTTCCATTATGAGCATTCCGACAGGTTTAACCTCAATTATACTGCCTGGATAAATAGGCTCCCTGCTTAGGACGATGATATCAATGGGATCACCGTCCTCGGCTAAGGTTCCAGGAACAAATCCATAGTTGAACGGGTAAACCATGCTGGTATACAAGAATCTGTCTACCTTGATTAGACAGTGTTCCTTGTCTAGTTCGTATTTTACACTACCGCCCATTGGAATCTCTATTAAAGCGTTGACTATTTCAGGGGCTTTATCACCCGGACCTAACTTCAAGCAGGACATCGGAGTCACCTCCTAGTCATACATCATGCTTACCATAAGTTTAAAAATAAATCACACCCACTTTTCTAGTATCCGCAAGGACGACCCGTACGGGGAGGAGGATGAAATATGTCTAAACCGTTTTACGTGAGATTCGATGTATCATCAGATCTAGCTGAAAAGGTATATGAGGCAGTGAAGAAGGCTAAGGAAACAGGGAAACTCAAGAAGGGAACAAATGAAGCTACCAAGGCAGTTGAAAGGGGAGTAGCTAAGCTTGTAGTGATAGCCGAAGATGTGGATCCGCCAGAGATAGTAGCACATCTACCTCTTTTAGCTGAGGAGAAGAAAATACCATATGTATATGTACCGAGTAAAAAGAAACTAGGAGAAGCGGCTGGAATAGAAGTTCAGGCAGCTAGTATAGCTATAATAGATTCCGGAGAAGCTGCAGGCTTGGTGAGTGAGATAGCTGAGAAGGTTAAGGAATTAAAGAAATAATCTGTTCTCTACCTCTAACAATATTTTTGACAAACATTTTACTCAACTTTAATATCTACACTGAATTCCCATAGTCCATGCAGATTACAATAGCCTAAAGCATACAGTGTTCCTGATCTTTTAACTCTAATAGTAAAAACTATCTTAGGATCGGCATATTCTGGTTCTAATATCGCTGTAGCCAAGTGAATAGGGTTAAAGGCTCTATTATCCTCTTTGAAGAATAATTGTATGTACCTTATTGAGTGAACTGCTTGATTGGGATGAGGCCCAACCTCTATCTCCACAGTGAATGGCTCTCCAGCTTTAACTGTTTTAGGTACTTTAATTTTCGGGGAATGCGTTTCTTTCTTACCAGCTGCTTCTCCTTCGATTTTTCCAGGCTTGTATATAAGATCTCCCAGATATGACATGAGTTTCACCGTTGAATATCCTTGTGCATAGATGTTTAATATAGTAATCGTATAAATAGCCTTAACAAAAGGAGGTAGCATTTATAATGCCTGAAGGTTTACAGCTATTACACCAGCGTTTAGGTAGGTATAATGGATGGTGTAAAACTTGGCTGGAGAAGTAGAGAATTTCAGGTATATAATACGTATCGCTGGGACAGACATCGAGGGAACTTGGAAGGTGATTTACGGGTTATCTAAGATTAAAGGAATAGGTATTGCAACTGCAAATGCCATTTGTAGAATATTGGGGATTGATGAAAGCAAGAGAATAGGCTTTTTAACTGAAGCAGAGTTGAAGAAAATCGAGCAAGCGATTTCTGATATAAGACAACTCGGCCTTCCATCATGGATGTATAATAGAAGAAAGGACTATGAAACAGGTGAGGATCTCCATTTATATGGTGCTAATCTGCTATGGGTTGCAAGGAGAGATATTGAAAGAGAGAAGAAAATTAGAAGCTGGAAAGGCCTCCGCCATGCTGTTGGCTTGAAAGTCAGAGGACAGAGAACACATACTACTGGTCGTTTAGGAGTCACTGTGGGTGTTTCAAAGAAAAAGAAGTGAGGTAATGGTTTATGGGCGACCCTCGAAAGCCTCGGAAAAAATGGATAGGCCCCAAGCATCCCTGGGTAAAAGAACGTTTAGCTAGCGAGCTAGAAATAATGGGTAGATACGGTCTTAGAAACAAAAGAGAACTCTGGATAGCTCAGACTATGGCTAGGAAGTTCAGACATGAAGCTAGAGGTTTACTTGCCCTACCTGATGCTGTTAGGGCTGAAGAGGAAAAATCTCTGCTAGCTAGGCTGGTGAATTTGGGTCTAATAAGTGAAAACACAAAACTAGACGATGTTCTTGGACTTACAGCCGAACATGTTCTAGAACGCAGACTTCAAACAATTGTGTATAAAAAAGGTCTTGCGAAGACGATTCAACAGGCACGTCAATTCATAGTTCATGGTCATGTAGCCATAAACGGGAGAAGGATCACCTCTCCAGGATACCTTGTGAATAGAGAAGAGGAAAAACTCATAGACTATGCTCCCGGGAGCTCCATTATAGTTCAGTTAAAAGAGGAGGTTGAAGAGTAATGTCATTCCAATCGAGAGAGTTAAAATGGGGAGTTGCTCACATTTTCAGTAGTTTTAATAACACTATAGTCCATATAACTGATTTAACAGGTGCTGAAACGGTTGCAAGAGTTTCAGGCGGAATGGTTGTGAAAGCTGATAGAGAGAAACCGTCTCCATATGCGGCTATGATAGCTGCCGGTAAAGCTGCTCAACAAGCTATTGAGAAGGGCGTAACTGCTATACATATAAAGGTTAGAGGAGTAGGAGGCCATGGTCCTAAGACACCTGGTCCAGGTGCACATGCAGCTATAAGAGCCCTTGCTAGATCTGGCTTTATTATTGGTAGGATAGAAGATGTTACACCGATACCCCATGACACTACTAGGCGCCCAGGTGGGCGGAGAGGAAGAAGAGTTTAACCTTCCTTTAAATCCTTCTTTTCGGGGTGGCTATGTTTTTGAAAAATATCAAGATTTTAGAGTTGTCCTCCAATCGAATAGCTATAGCGGTTGAGGGTTTTCCACTGGAACTCATTAACTCTATTAGGAGGATTATCCTTGCAGAAGTACCTGTTATGGCTATTGATTGGGTATATGTAACTAGGAACGATTCTGCATTATTCAACGAAATGCTTTCTCATAAACTAGGGCTTCTCGTTATTAAGTCAGATAAAGCTATTGAAAAATATCTTGTTCCCGAGGAATGTAAAGCTGATCTTGAATGTGGTGAGGATCCTTCTTGTGTTGATGCCTTTATAACCAAGAAGCCTGAATGTTTTGTCAGAATGGTTTTGAAAAAAGAGAATCCAGCTAACGCCCAGGAGGCTCTTCTTACAGTAAAAGCCTCTGATATTGAAAGCGAGGATCCTGACGTTTATCCTGTACATGGTGAAACCGAACTTACAATGCTTGCATCCGGTCAGAGCTTAGATGTTGAAATGTATGCTAGGCTGGGAAGGGGGAAGGAGCACGCGAAGTTTATGCCGGCAGTTGTGGTGCTCAAATACGTTCCTATAGTTAGGTATGACTCTAAGAGCGTAACGGATGAATGTTTAGAGTGCATAAGAAAGTATAGTGCAAAACTTGCTGAGACGATTTCTAAGGGATCCAAGAGCAGGATTATCTGGTATGATACTGGCAATACTAGCCTTTTAAGACACTGTGCCGAGAGGGTTTGTAAGACAGGTTTAAAAGTAGAATACGATAAGAATAGGCTTATACTTATGGTTGAATCTCACGGGGCACTAGATCCCAGAAAAATAATTAGTCTAGCGATTAAGGAGCTAGATAAAAAGGTTAAGGTATTACAAGATGAGATAGGAGGTGCGGATTGATGGGTAAGAGGACTGGTCCAACTAATATAGTACTAAGAAAAACAGCTGACAAACTCATGAAAGCATACGAGCAGACAGGCTCGAAAGTATGGAGAGATATAGCAGAACATTTACTAAAACCGGCTAGACAGAAAGTCTATGTTAACTTATCTAAGATTAATAGATACACCAGAGAAGGAGATATCGTCGTAGTACCTGGAAAAGTTTTGGGTAGCGGTGCCTTAGAGAAGAAAGTTACTGTAGCAGCCTTTTCATTCTCTGAAAAGGCTGTTGAAAAGATTGAGAATAGTGGAAGCTCTGTAGTCACGATCAATGAATTACTCGAAAAAGGTGTGTCTTCGTCTGATGTGAAGATAATAGTATGAAGGGAGGTTGAAGAATTATGGTTAAAATAGTTATAAATGGAGAGGGTCATATTCTGGGGAGGCTTTCAAGCATAATCGCAAAGAAGCTTCTTGAAGGAGATGAGGTTATAGTAGTAAATGTTGAGAAGATAGTAGTGAGTGGAGAGAAGAGGATGGTTGTTAATTCCTATAAGAAGATCCTCGGTATTAGGGTGCATCTCTCGCATAAATGGAGGCCTAAAAGGACAAAGAG
Organism: Candidatus Tiamatella incendiivivens; assembly: GCA_015522635.1. Classification (NCBI taxonomy): domain Archaea; kingdom Thermoproteati; phylum Thermoproteota; class Thermoprotei; order Acidilobales; family Acidilobaceae; genus Tiamatella (SeqCode); species Tiamatella incendiivivens (SeqCode). The sequence continues at coordinate 348,095 of WALW01000019.1, forward strand.
CCCTATTAGATTATTTAAAGCATCTGTTAAGGGAATGTTGCCTAAGAATAATAAGAAAGGGAGGGAAGCGTTGAGTAGATTAAAAGCTTTTATCGGGGTTCCAGACGAGTATAAGGATGCTGAGATGATCATCTACAGGAATGCCTATAAAGATAGGCTCAAAACCAACAAGTATGTTGAACTTTCAGTTATAGCTAAGGAAATGGGCTGGAAAGGTGTTGGGCAGTGAAGATGGTCTTAGTGACTGGAAAGAGGAAGAGAGCAATCGCTACAGCCATAATAAAACCTGGTAAGGGGAGAATATGGGTAAACGATATCCCTGCCGATATATATCCCATAGAGATGGCCAGATTGAAAATGCTTGAACCCCTGCTTGTAGCTGGGAGAAAGTTAAGGAGGCTCATAGATATAAATATAAAGGTACACGGTGGAGGGTACATGAGCCAGGCAGAGGCAGTGAGGATGGCTATAGCTAAGGGGCTAATCGAGTACTTGAAAGGAGCTGAAGGAGAGAGTGAAGCTGAAAAAATAAAAGAACAGATTAAGCTTCTAGAGAGATTCTTCGATGAGTATGATAAACACATGCTAGTAGGAGACCCCCGTAGAACGGAACCAAAGAAACCAATGAAATATGGTGCTAGAAGAAGATGGCAGAAGAGCTATAGGTGACTCAACATGCTTGCTCCAGTCAGATGTTTTACTTGCGGAGCTCCACTCGCCCATCTATGGCCGGAGTTCAAGAAAAGGGTTGAAGCAGGAGAAGATCCGGGCAAGGTTCTAGACGATCTTGGCGTAAAGAGGTATTGTTGCAGGAGAACATTACTATCAACAGTTGCTTATATTGAAGAGTTAGTCGTTTACACACATATAGGTTTTAAGAAAAAGGTGAAACCGTACTAGAAAGGTGATGTGATATGAGTGATCAAGAGCAGGTAAAAACACAGGAAGAATTCCTGGTTCCCTTAGAGACTTATAGAAAAGCTGGTGTTTTCCTTGGAACACACATATGCACTAAATACATGGAGCAATTCGTTTACAAGATAAGACCAGATGGGCTCTATATACTAGATATTAGAAAAATAGATGAAAGACTCCGTGTAGCCTCGAAATTCCTCTCGAATTACGAGCCGGAAAAAATTGCAGTTGTAGCTGTTAGACAGTATGGGCAAAAACCTGTTAAAATGATGTGTGAAAGAGTAGGCTGTAAACCTATCACGGGGAGAGTGATTCCAGGTATTTTCACTAATCCCAAACTAGAATGGTATATAGAACCAGATGTTGTTCTAGTAACCGATCCGAGAGCAGAAGCGCAGGCTATTAAAGAGGCCTTCAAGGTGGGTATACCAATTGTAGCTTTAACAGATACCGATAATAGAATTGAGAATATTGACCTTATAATACCGGTTAACAATAAAGGCAGGAAAAGTTTAGCCCTAGTCTACTGGATACTGTCCAGGGAGATCCTCAGGAACAGAGGTATTATAGGACCAGATCAAGATCTCGATCTAACTTGGGAAGACTACATAGTAAGACCTGTCAGGAAGTAATCTGCATAACTATTTTTACCTCATACTCTAAGCATTCTGCTTTTATGGCCGACTCGTAAACTGAGGGTAAAATAGGTATGGGTATGTAGAATGAAAATATCCCTGAGTATTCCATTACTAGGATTGAATTGGAAGAGAACAACAAATCCCTATTTAGTTATCCCAGTTAACCAGGTTTTACTTGTCGACTATTCTGTCTGCGAAGGGAAGAGCAAAACTAAGCTAGAACTCAACAAGCACATTCCAGTTCTAAAAGAACTTCTCCAAAAAACGGTAAACAAACTTACACAGGTATACACCTATTTATCCATTAAAAATGATAAAGGTTTATGTTTGAACATAAACCTCTCTGAAAGTAGCTATACACCTTTGGTTTCCTTATATACTGCTTCTACACTATCTGCTATCTACGTTATGCTAAGAGAGGTACTAAACGGAAAACCCGGAGTAAACGATATCATTGATATTGCAAGTTATATATGGTCACGGGAAAAACCAGGTGTTAGAATGCTCTATGAAGCATTGATGATTTCCGCAATAAAACGTAAGCCAATACTTTATAGGGGAAGCGAGGAGCATATAGTTCTAGATGAGTTCTTGTTGGACAAGATTGCAGAAGGGAGATATATTCCGTTACTAGATGCTAATGAAAGGGATTTTGATCCGCAATTAGAATCAGCATTGGTAAAGCTGGAAGGAATCTCTATTATAAGTGCAGTAAATACTCTAGCCTCAAAGGTGAATAGTCCTAGTTTTGAAATAAGTGTGCTTCGAGACTTCTTTAAAGTAGATAATGCTATAAGCTACATACTATATAATCTCCCAGTACCGCAGGAAAACTGTAAGTATATCCAGTCAATTGAAGGTTATTTAGAGGAGATATGTGTTGATAAAGCCTGAGAGATTCATTATCAAATTAGGAGGGAGTGTCATAACTAAAAAAGATAGAAGATACAAGGCAGACAAGGAATCGTTATGCCAGATAGTAGATCATCTAAAGGTTTCAAAGCCTCTGGTTATAGTTCATGGCGGAGGCAGTTTTGGCCACTATATGGTGTATAATATACTGCAAAGGAAAGCAAGATTAGAACACACAGACCTACCTCAAATAAGTTACATTATGGATAAACTCAACCAAGAGGTAATACAATGCCTTCTGGATAAGGGAATTCCCGCCGTTAGCTTTCCACCGCATTCACTATGCCGTATTATTGACAGCGCGGTATCGTGTAATATGGAGACGATGAAAGAGGCAGTCAGTAGAAGATTAGTACCTGTACTGTATGGTGATAGTGTACTAGCAGGTAATGGGATCGAAATACTCTCTGGCGATACGCTAACGGTTCTTGCGGCTAGAGAAATTAACGTTAAGAGACTATACTTCCTAACAGATGTTGATGGCTTATACGAAGACTTAGAAACCAAGGAAATCGTGAGACACTTAGTAATTAAAAAAGGAGAACCATTGCCCTTCAATGTAAAGGGCTCCTCAACTATAGACGTTACCGGTGGTATGAGAGCTAAAATAAATTCCTTGAAAAACCTTCTATCCGGCTCCAAAGTATATATTCTGAATGGTAGAAACCAAGAACACTTGTATAGGGCTTTAATTAAAGGCGAAAATCCTAGTACACTTATAGAAGTATATGATTAAGAGCCTTATAGTAGGGAGGGAATAAGTTGAAGTTTGAGTTAACTACCAAGAATAGAAAGCTTGATCATATAAAAGTAACTGTTGATAGAAATGTCGAGTCCAAAGCCTCAACCCTCCTAGAAAGCATTTTCATTGATCATAACTCCTTACCTGAAGTTAACATTGATGAGATTGATATTTCTACTCGATTTCTAGGAAAAAAGATCAGTGCCCCCCTAATTATAACTGGTATGACTGGTGGGCATCCAGAGACTGCTGAAATAAATAAGTATCTAGCTGTTGAGGCAGAAAAGTATGGTATTGCTTTAGGTGTTGGAAGTCAAAGAGCTGCTATTGAGCACAAGGAGCTTGAATGGACATTTAGCATAGCTCGGGAACATGCGCCTGATATACCTTTAGTTGCTAATATTGGAGCCCCACAGTTAGTTAAGGGTTATGGTATCAGGGAGATACTAGATGCAGTTCAGATGATTGAAGCTGACGGAATAGCAATACACTTGAATCCTCTACAAGAAATATTTCAAATGGAAGGAGACACCGACTTTAAGGGAATATTATCTAAAATAGTTGAAATACTAGATGAGAGTCCAGTACCAATTATAATAAAGGAGACAGGTGCAGGGCTTTCACCGGCAGTTATTAATGTTCTGTACAATCTAGGTGTTAGATACTTTGACGTTTCCGGTTTGGGAGGAACTAACTGGGCTAAGGTTGAGGTACTGAGAGCAGAATACCGGGGGGACAAGGAGTTTGTTGCAAGGCTTGATGGTTATGGAGATGTATGGGGAAACCCCACGGCATATTCTGTGATAATGGCTAGGAGGCATGCACCTGAGTCCACTATTATTTCTAGCGGAGGCATCAGAACGGGTTTGGATGTGGTTAAATCAATAGTAATTGGAGGAGATTTAGGAGGATTTGCACTTCCAGTTTTAAGAGCACTTATTAAGGAAGGAATAGATGGATTGGATAGTTTCCTAGAGAACATCATATTTCAGATCAAGGCGGGAACTCTGCTAACTGGCTCGATGAATATAGTAGAGCTGAGATGTAAGAGATTTACAATAAAATCAAATGAACTAAGATCGATGTTAGCCGATAAAGGATTCGACCCTCATTATTATAATCATATCAAATGCCATAATAAGTTGAAGGTGCCGTCGGGATGGATGTAATGAGGGGGTTGATCGAGAAGTATGTGCCTATAATAAAATCTGAACTCGATAAAATTGCAAGAGGGTTTCCTGAAAACGTATACATTGCAGCTCGTCACCTATTGCTTGCTGGAGGTAAACGTGTTAGACCGGCACTGACTTTAACATACGCTAGAATGCTTGGAGGAGAAGATGGTGAGGTCAAGGCCCTTCCATTCGCGGTTTCAGTTGAACTGGTTCACAACTTCACACTTATACATGATGATATTATGGATAAAGACGAGTATAGGAGAGGAGTAAAAACTGTTCATACCGTTTTCGGTGAGAACATGGCTATACTTGCAGGGGATCTATTATTCGCTATTTCCTTTGAAAATGCTCTTGGAAATGAAAATGTCCAACCCGAAAACAAGGTAAAAGCCGTTCACCTCCTCTCCCAAGCTTCTAGAATCGTGGCTGAAGGACAGGCATTAGATGTAAGTTTTGAAGATAGATGGGATGTGACACTAGAGGATTACCTGGATATGATTCACAGGAAAACTGGGGCCTTAATAGAAGCGGCAACAGGCATGGGTGCACTTGCAGTCACACAGGATGATTATATTGTAATGGACGCAAGAACATACGGGAAAAATGTAGGTATAGCATTCCAGTTGAGAGATGATATTCTAGGAATCTTTGGAGATCTGTCAATAACGGGTAAACCTGTATATAACGATATATCTAGAGCTAAGAAGACCGTGCTGGTACTATATGCTTTGTCACACCTTAATTTTGACGAGTCTAAAAGATTGAAAGAAATACTTGAAAGTAAGACTAGTAACATAGAACTACTCAAAGAAGCCGCCAGCCTAATCGAAAAATCCGGTGCAAAGGAGTATGCTTTGAACTTAGCTTACAGGTTTTCAAAGGAAGCCGTAGAAATAGTCGAGAAATCTAATGCTATAGACGAAGATGCCAGAAAGGCTCTAATAGAGTTCGCTAAGTTCGTTGTTGAGAGGGAAAAATAGTGGGTGTCGTATATGAATACCCTTCTCTTTTCGTTAAGGGATCAAGGAATCCTCCATTTTGTACTGTCAAAAACGGATACTATGAAACTAGCCAGGAAAAAACCAGTGAATTCGGATATGCGATAATTGAGGACTCACTAGAAAAAGTAATCGACATTAATGGCTCAAGTGTTAAAGAAGACTATTGCCTAGAAATACCCTGGTTGGGTAAAGTATTGAAAGTTGCAAAAGGAGCACCTCTGATTCTAATAGAGATTTCGGCTGTACAGGTTTTCCTTGTCAAGAGAGAAGGTGACAGTATTAAGAAAGGAGAGATACTAGCTCATATAATAACCAGTAAATCTGGGTCAAGAAGTATAAGAGCATACTCGGATGGAGTCATTGTCTTTATAGGTTCAATAAGTCTTTCTAATCCAGAGGTATATGTAGTGGCGGTGGCAGAATGTGACAGAGTTAAATGGTTTAGAAGAAATTGAAAGGATCATTTGGGCATATGCATTGAAAAATGCATTGGACTATGAAGGAAAGGCTGTCACAAAGAGTGTTATATCTAAGGTATTTAAGGAAAAACCAGGATTGAAAAACAAAGCTAGGAATGTAATAGAAATAGTTAACGGTATAGTAGAGAAAGTTAACAGTATGACGTATGAAGAGCAGACAAAATTGTTTGAGCAGTACAAAGACTTGGTCACTACTCCTGAGAGAAGGAAAAAAGAGGTACTGCCACCACTTCCAAACGCTGTCGAGGGCAAGGTTGTTACTCGCTTTGCTCCTAACCCTGACTTTGTCATCCATCTAGGTAATGCGAGGCCTGCGATCTTAAGCCATGAGTATGCGAGAAAGTATAAGGGGAGATTCATACTTAGATTTGAAGATACGGATCCTAGAACTAAGACGCCTATAAAAGCAGTTTATGGCCTAATTAAAGAAGACCTGAAATGGCTGGGCATGAAATGGGACGAAGAGCATATTCAATCTCTGAGAATGAGCATATTTTATAAGACAGCAAAAGAGTTGATAGAGAAAGGTGGTGCTTATGTTGATATATGTAAACTTGAGGAGTCTAAGAAGCTTATAAAAGGAGGTATAGGATGTTCGACTAGAAAAAACCCTTTATCCTGGCAATTTGAGCAATTTGAAAAAATGATTAAAGGCTATTATGGAGAAGGAGAAGCGGTTCTAAGAGTTAAGACTGATTTAAACCATCCTGATATCAGTGTTAGGGATTGGGTTGCTTTCAGAATAATAGATACAGGCAAATTCCCCCATCCACTTGTCGGAGACAAATATGTTGCATGGCCAACGTATAACTTCGCTGTATCCGTAGATGACCATCTGATGGGGGTTACACACATACTAAGAGGAAAAGAACACATGCAGAACGTTACTAAACAAAAGTTTCTATTTAAACATATGGGTTGGGAGTATCCCACAGCCATTCATTTCGGAAGAGTTCATTTCGAAGGGTTCATAATGAGTAAATCAAAGATAAGAGAATTGATAGGGAAAGAACCTGACAGGTTCTGGGGATATGATGACCCAAGATTTGGAACATTAAGAGGCCTAAGAAGGAGGGGGATTCTCTCAGATGCAATAAAACAATTAATACTTGAAGTCGGTATAAAAGGCATTGATACTAGAATAACATATACTAACCTAGCTGCTATAAACAGGAAAATGCTAGATGAAAAAGCCCATAGAATAATGTTCGTTTATGAGCCCATAGAATTTACTGTAGAATCTAACACTCCATTAAAATCGAGAGTTCCTGTGCATCCGTCATTAAAAGACGTTAGAATGTACACTGTTCAACCTGGTGATAAGGTTTGTATTAACAGGAGTGATGTGGGCTCAGAGGCGATTAGACTTCTAGGACTAGGGAATTTTGCTATCGGTAAAGATGAACTGAAGTATATTGGTTCCGACATGTCTGTAGCTAGAGAACATAAAATACCTATAATTCAATGGGTGCCATGTAGCCAAAAAGTAAATGTCTCTGTCTACAAACCTTCTGGCCTAGAATTTCTTGTACAGAAGGGATATTCTGAACCAGGAATTTTAGAGTATAAAGTTGATGATAAACTCCAATTCATTAGATACGGGTTTGTGAGAGTCGATAAAATTACCGATGAGCTTGTTAGGGTGATTTTTTCACATGAATAATCAAGGAACACAGGAGAGATCATTTTTAGACAAAATTTTAAGAGGTATTGTTGCATCTATAGAATTAATCATTGCAGGATTGCTTATAATCACTTTACTCATAGCTGGCATTAAAACTCTTGATTATCTTTCTATTTTCTTTTACTATAAGGGATTCGATAAACAAATGTTCCTTGAGATACTTGATGTAATTCTACTTTCTATCCTAGCTTTGGACTTATTGAGGACACTAGTGGTTGCCGTGATTAAGAGAACTCTTCCTATTTCAATAGTAATTGAAGTTGCGCTATTGGCTGTTCTTAGAGAAATTATAGCTATTGAAATAAGAAATCCTACTAATGCTAGAATACTGGTTTATGGAGTAATTATAATTATACTAGTATTCTCGTGGATTTCAATTCAATGGTTCCGCGTTAAAATAGAGGGGGTTCGGGTTAATGCTTGAAAAACCTATTTTAGTGTGGGATGATGCGATGGCGCCGGGGGCGGGATTTGAACCCGCGCGGGCTTCCGCCCACTGGCTCTCCAGGCCAGCCCCTTGGGCCGCTCGGGCACCCCGGCATACAGTATACTTCCATTAATCCCGTATTAGGTAGGAGATCTTATTATTTGTTTAATGTGTCACTCTTTTTCCAAACACTAGGATAAACTTTTGGCTTCATCACTACACGCTTAGATTTTACGACTAAACCTTTATCCATTCCCTTAAGGTTTTCAGAGTCAATAAGAGCCTTACCAATGCTTACCAGTTCCCCCTTACGAGTGAGGAGAGCTGTGGTTTCTCCCTTCTTAAAGGGTTGAAAGGCAACTATACCTGGTGCAGCTAGATCTGCTCCATGCGCTATGCTATCCACCGCGGAATCTCTTGTAACAATTTTAGGTATGTGACAGACAGCATATTCGACTGGGAGAATAATCTCTTTCAACATATCGTCCTTTCCTTCCTCTTTATACCTATAAAGAGCTTCAGAGACTTCTTGAAGCCTATACATTTTTTTATCCTCTGTAAATGGCCCTGTCCTAATCCTCCGTAGCTCTCTCATATGTGCTCCTACACCAAGCAGAAGGCCGGCATCATGGCAAATCTTCCTCATATAAGTTCCTGCTTCACTATCGATTACAAGGAGAGCATACTTCCCCGTATATTCTAGGAGCTCAATTTTGCTTACACGTTTAATTCTGACAGTTCTTTTTACTGAACTCCTAAGAGGAGGCCTTTGATATATATTACCTTCAAGCGTTTTTAGAACTCTAGTTAAATCGGACTCAGCGATAGGAGAATGAAGTTGCATGACGCAAACGTATGTTTTAGAGGAATGAATTATATTCCCAAGTACCTTAGTAGCACTAGCTAGAGCTACTGGGAGTACACCGGTCACTTTGGGGTTTCCCCGGAATCGTCCTCAGACTATTTCCTCTAGGGTACCGCCATGACCGGCTTTCTTAAGCCCGAACATTCTCTTTATCCATGCAACTACCTCATGGCTTGTTGGGCCTGGCGGTTTATCGAGGTTTATAATCCCTAGATCAAACCGTTCTTCGAGGCTACGCTCAGATGGAATCTTCCCATAAGAATAATCGGTTTCTTCTTCTCTTACAATGATCCATTCTCTTTTGTTATTGCAAAACGATGATATGCTTTCGATAAACTCCCACCCGTTATCCTTCAACTCTGATCCCTCATAATTCATTTTATTATGTTTAATATCTTAGTTATTATAAAGACAAGTCTAGGACAAGAAAACCTATGGGAAATAGGACATATTGCTCGCTTACTATGTAAGATCTTTCATTAAACTAATTTAACCTCAATTTTCACAGGTTCTCTCATGAACTCTGTTAACCCCGAGTTTTCTAAAGCCTTAGCGATCTCCTCATCACTAGCTCCTCTTTCTATTTCCACTTTTTTGCCAGTAGGTTCAATATGGTTCACGTTTGCTTTTCTCCGCCTTACACCAGATATGCTCTTAGGGCCTGAGATTAGAATGAAATTTTCGTCTATTATATCTATGATAACGCATTTTCTCCCGGCTTCTCTACCTTTAACTTTTATACATATTCTCCCTATTTCTATTGCAGGCATCTTTATCACCCATAGCCATATAGCGTTAATGGGTTTGTCATTGTTGTCCCATTTTAAATTTTCCAAGTATGTTTTCCACAGTCTTCTCTATTATGGAGTATACTGCATCTATACTTAGTTTCTCGGTGTTTATAATAAGGTCGAACTTGTCTAGAATATTGATGTCAATACCGTATAACGCCATAAACCTCATGTATTGGCTTTCCTCTCTGCCCAGTGTTTCTCTTATTATATCAAGAGATTCACAGGTTTCCCTCTCGGTTATTCTCATTATTCTAGTATCTAGTGGGGCGTTTATATATATGGAAAGATCAGCTAAGTCTGCTAGGACAAACGCTGATAGATGGCCTTCAATAACTCCTCCCTCGCTAACTGCTTTTTCCAAGGTTGTTTTATCAATCATCAAGTCTATTGAAGAATTCTTTTCGGCTACTCGGCTGAGTTCCATTAGGCTGATCCCTTTGGATTTTGCTATTTCACGGAAAATTTGGCCTGCAGAATGATATGGTAGAGAAAGATCAGAAGAGAGTCTTTTGGCGTATGTCGTTTTCCCACTTCCAGGCGGCCCGCTTATGACTATGATAGGATTTCTGTTCCCTTCCTTATTTTCCTTCTCAGTAATTCGGCTAGGCATTCGTGGCAAATATACCCACCATATATTCTTCCCGGTCTTTTCTTAGTTTTCGAAAGCCTCCTTAAATCTGGTACTCTAAGTTTCGGGATGCCCTGTAGTGGTCTGCCGCAGAGAGCACAATGAGCAAGCTTTGGCTTCTTTTTCTCATAGTGTGTTACATTATTTCCTCCTGGAATTCTGATCGTAATCCTTCTGCTTCTATACGCCAGTCTAGGCATGGTTTTTCACCTTTGCCTATTCTGGCATACCACAGTGAAAATAGAGTTAGGTATTTCTAGGTATATTAAATTATTAGGTCTTTTCTGAAAAGAACAAAGGCATATATATAGCCTAGGAAGTGTACAAAAACGCTTGGAACGTAATATAATCCATTACTTATTATTGTAATGCCTGGAACGTAAATAGGACTCATTATTGTCGTCCCAATCGTCACCATAATTACCATTGAAGATATAGAGTATGCTATTATTAGAAGAACCATTTTCTTGAGGCTGGAAAACAGTAGAAAATTCCTTGCCTTCTTGTACTCCTTGTACAATATGCGAAGCTTCTTTTTGACCCTAGGTCTTGACGCAGCTTCCTCTACTGTTTTCCTGTATTCGCTTATGGTATTCAAGGCTTGCTCTATATCAGCTTCTCTAATAAATGACCTAGAGAATAGAATTGCAATCCAAGCAAAGATAAGAGCAGTCAAAAACACTATAAAAGAAATCATATTGAAGACACCGGAAAACAATTGTCTATATATTCCGTAGAAGTTCCATTATCTTAGAAGCAGCTGTTTCTGGATGTCCTTCAGGGTTCTCTACTATTGCTACAGCAGAGCCGTAGAATACTGCACTAGCTATAGCTGAGTATCGGGCGAAGTCCCTTAGTTCTCTAATCGCTTCAGGTCCTCCGAAGTCGCTTCTTTTTCTAGTGATGTCCTTAACTTGCCTCTGATGTATAACCTTAGGGTTTGCTTCAATTAGAACTATAAGATCAGGTTTGAATACATCAGTGACATGCTTTGGGAGTCCAGGCCAGTAACCTACTATTGTTTTGATTATGCTGTGAGTATCAATAAGTAGATAACCCTTCGATTTTGATTCTAGTTTTTCTGCAGCATCTTCAATCATGTTTTCTGCAGCCAACTTCTGCAGCTCTAATTGATCTCTTAGCCTCAGTTTTCTCAGTTCGTCTCTATCCTTCGCTATACCTTCTTTTGTGGCGGTTTTAATCATGTATGTTCCATAGTTTGCTATGAAGATATTCATTTCCTCATCTCTAGCTTTTTCCTCTACGAGTTGTAGAACAGTAGTTTTACCCACTCCAGGTATCCCAGTTATTATCGCAACTCTAAACGGGTTCCTCATCACTCTTCACCCAGGATACGGCGGAGCAATGGGTATGTTTCTAATGCTCTTTCATATGAGATCATAGTATAGTACTGGTATATTATACCTACTGCAAGCAGTATTCCAGTACCACTTCCATATGCACCGAATATATCCGCTGTAACGGCTATGACACCGACTAGGATAGAACTAAGTAGAGTCAATGGATATATATATTTAGCTAAAACCCTTTCAATTATCTTGGGATTCCTACGCATACCCGGTATCTCCATACCCGACTTTACAAGGTTTTCGGCCTGCTGCGAAGGATTTAACCCAGCTATTTCAACCCACATGAAACCGAATAGAATTGAGATTAATATCCAGGATACGGAGAATACAACTGTTTTCAGCGGATCAGCTAAAGACATAAGGACTCCTCTGGGCGGACTTAGATAGTAGACAGTATCTCTAAGCATTTTACTCCATATAGACTCTGGATTAAGTAGATTAATTGAAAGGTTTCCAAGTAACTGTAGGTCTGCAACAGTAATTCCAAGTAATAGGACAGGTATGTTAGTAACATACATGAATTGCAGTGGGATTTTACTCCTTATACCTCTCATTCTCTGGGATGTGATTGGGATCTCAACACGTGTAGATTGTGTATACACAAGGAGTAATATTATACCCAATGTAAATATAAGCCCCGTCAAATCTGGGAATCCTCTAGGCCTTACTATTAAGTCCATAACAGGTGTTTTCAGCAAAGCCGGGATGAACCCATAATAGTTTGATGTTCCTGGTACAAAGCCGAGTAAGCTCCACATCATAGTCTCAGCCACACCAGCCAGAATGAACAAGCTTATAGCGCTACCTATACCCCAGCCTTTTTGCAACATTTCATCCATAAGTATAACTATAAACGTTGCTAAGCTGAGTTCAATTATTACAATAGTCCTATCCAGCCATGAAGCCGTACAACCAGTAAGCGGGTTCCCAGCTCCAGGAGCTAAAGTCCAGTATCTGCATCCTAAAACATACATACTAGCTTCGAATATCCCGAAAAGAACTGCAAGTGTTTTCTGCGCTGCTGTGAAAGTTCTCTTATCATCGGGGTCTGTAAGGTCCATGTCGATTATTTTAGCACCTATCAATACTTGTAGGATAAGTCCTGCAGTTACGATCGGACCTATGCCTAGTTCCATTAATGTGCCAGCTTTTGATGCGAATATTATTCTCTGTAAATCTATCTGCGTCTGCCCTTGTTTTGCTATACCGAATAGAGGCGTGTTGGCCATGATCAAGTAGATAACAAGGACTATGCCAGTCCAAGCTAGTCTTCTATATAGAGAGGGTTTCTGAACCGGTTTCGATATTGTTGGTATGTAATTGGCCATCTTAGCTAGAGCAGCTACGATTCCCATTAAGCATCCACCTTATGTGATCCGTTTCCGCCTATTCATTGAACGCTATCTAACCGGAAATAAAAAGGATATTCTAGCATATCCCCCTAGCAGATTTTTTCTCCGGGTTTTACGTCCTCCTCTACGGTTAAAAGAATAGGTTTAGACTCCTCTGAACAACCAGCAGCTAAAACCATTCCCTGACTAACTAGCCCTGCCATTCTTTTCGGCTTCAAGTTAGCGGTAACTATTACTTCCTTTCCAAGGAAATCCTCAGGCTTATACCATCTTGCAAGCCCTGCAAGGATCTGCCTCTTCTCTTCGCCTAGATCGACAATGAGTCTTATGAGTTTACGTGAGTTCGGTACCGGTTCTGCTTCAACGACTTTGCCTACTCTTAAGTCTATTTTTGCAAAATCAGAATATTCTATAACATCTTGCATATTAACCACCACCAAGGTTCTTCAGAAGGTTCTTCTTGTGAAGCTCTTCAATAAAATGTTTGATAGTGCATAGCACTTCCTTATCAGAGATTCCGTAATAGCCTTTTAGATATCTTTCTATACTATTGGTATCCCAGCCATTTCCAAGTAGCCGATAGAACTCTATGAGTAACGTCCTAGTTAGGGGGTCATAGTATTTTTCCGCAGATTCATAATTCAAGTTCAGTACAAAGTTTTCTGGTATATATTTCAAAACTGCGTTATAATGTTCTCCTTCAAAACAAGTGGTTTCCTCATAGTAGGTAAATATGTTTATGAGAGAAGTTAAGAGTGTACTTATTCTATCAAACTGTTCCTCGACGAGTTTTCTTAGGTAGGGATCACCGAGTGTTTTCATTTTGATAAGATCGAACCTCTGTTTAATGGATTCTATTCCATTTCTTATGGAATTATTTTCCCATCCTAGTACATTGTCTAGAGAATGGAGTAGATATTTCCATACCATCCTAGACAAACTGTCTCCTTTTTCACTGGTAAGCCTTGAAATATAGTGTAGTGATCGTAATGAAGCTTGACCTACAATTTGTAGTATCTGAGGAGATATTTTCTCAGGGGCATCCTCATTTGTGTGGTAGTATTTGTCTGGCCACTGGTTAATCATGATAGCGGGAATTCCATAGGATGCCAGTACATCATGATCACTGCCGAACTCGAATAGCACTCTGGGCTTAAATGGAACGTAGGGCAGGTCAGTAGAACCCCCCCAACTCTTATTACTATTAGCCTCTTTCTCTAAGAAGTAACTTACAACTGCTTCCTCAATACCTGGAGAGGAGGGGCTGGATTCTACGAGATTCAGTGATCCACCATTTAATCGCGGATCGCCACCTACCATATCTAAGTTTAATGCAAAAACAAATTTTTCAGAGGGGATAAACCCTGTTTCAAGTGCATAAATTGTACCTAAATATTCTGGTGTCCATACCAGTACTATGTTATGAAACGGTTGCCAAGTTTCTTTCATTTTTTCACTAAATTTTTGTGCAAGCCATAGGAGAGTTGCTGCTCCACTAGCGTTATCATTTGCACCAGGCTTAGGATGGCATAAATGAGCTATAAGAAGTATAGACGATTCGGTCTTACCGGGAATTAATGTTTTTATTACCGGTATTTTATACTCATCATTTTTCAAATCTATAAATAATTCAATTCCAGGTTCCTTCTTGATGAGTCTTTCGGTCAGAATTCTGGAAGAGGTTATTACTGGGACTGATAGTTGATTCACTAGAATCGGTGGGATCCTAATATACGGGAATCCGCTCCCTGTTCTTGCTTTATCATTGACATAATAAATTATGCCAGAGAGATTGTTTAACTGGTCTCCACATCGTTTATACAGAATTAACGGGTGTTTGTGGGTAACTAGAATAGCATTTTCCCCGCCGCATCTTTTCTTCTCTTCAAATACTATAGGGCCTTCCAGGATTTCCCCGCCTGTTGATTCAGAGTACGCTGCCACCAAAGTAGGAATATCATTATAACTCCACTTCGATGCATTCCATTTCATCCAAGCACTTTTAACAGTCCATGAAGGCGGTTTCTTGAAGTAAGATGTGTCTTTTAGGTATATCATTTCTACATCTAAGTTCAATTGGAGAATGTAGTCTCTGACAAAATCAGACGCTTCCAAATATCCTTGCGAACCAGGTATCCTATGGTAATTGCTAATACTCTTGACAAGGTTATGGATCCGGATTCCGTCTAACATTATTCACCGTAAAAAAGTATGTTATAATGAAGTATTTGTGTATTCAATGATTCAACTAGGATTTACTTTCTGATAAAATAGATTATAATATTCTTACAGTTTAGCTTATAATCGGGATGAGGAGCCCAGACGGACTGAAGCCTGTAATGATGTCACCTGTCTCATCTGACCATTCAGACTAGATTAATGTTCTATTCTAGCAGTCAATTATCTCTCCGGGATTTATCTTGGCCAAGGGCCCTATCGTGCATCCGGGAGAGATAATTGATCCAAGCTTGGGTTTCTTATGACGGTAATATACTTTATCTCTAATCCTAGGCGGTAGATCCGTAATGTGTGAGCTTTGGAAGATACTGTATTCTCTTATGTCACATTGTTCTCCGATTATCGTGTCTGCTATTATGACTCCTGTGGCTGTCCTTGTTTTTTGCATGGTTATTGATCTTTTCACTTCATTTCTAGATCCTACAATTGTATCTCTTTCTATAATACTGTAAGGCCTTATGTACGTTGAAAAACCGATGAATGCTCCTTTCCCTATGTATGCTGGTCCTTGTATGTAAACTTCTTCATCGATAAATACGTCTTCTTCTATAAGTACAGGACCCTTAATCACTGAGGTGGGTGATATTTTAGCATTCTTAGAGATTTTAATTGAATCTTTTAGCTCATGTTTTAATAGAACGGTTCCCGCTTCTAGGAGATCCCATGGATAGCCTATCTCTATCCACTCGCCGCTCCATATGTATGCTCCTAGCTTGCCGTTTTTAGCTAAATGGTTTAAACCGACGGTAAAGCCTTTATCAATTATGGATTCCAGCCCTTGTTCGTTCAATATTAGTATACCGGCGAATACGTATCCGGGTTTCCCTGGTTCCTTTTTGAATCCCTCAGCTCTATCTCCGCTTATTATTACTTCACCATAAGTTTCTAATCCGGACACTATCGGTGTTACCACAATGGTATTAGGGTAGTTAGACTCGTAGTAGTACTGTAGAGCGTATCTAACAATGTCCGGTGGAGTTGATACGAACCCTGTGAATGCTATGACATAGGGACCTGTGAGCTTCTCTTCTCTTATAAATGAATGAGCTCTTTTAATAGCATCGTCTTCCCCGGATCCTTCCTGTGTAATTGTTTTTATCCTCAAGTCGTAAGGAGCATGGAATTGATCACCCGATCTTCCAATTGTTAGTAAATTAGTTATTCCAGCTTTGTGAAGGTAATCTAAGGTATATTGGAACAGAGGTTTTCCTAGAAGTTCTATGAATGGTTTTCTTTTACTTTTTGTTAGAGGCATAAGCCTTTTACCATATCCACCTGCAAGTATGATTCCGTACATTTTCCTCACCTATTCTACAGTAACTGTTTTAGCTAAATTCCGGGGTTTATCAGGATCGTATCCTTTTTCCACGGAGATATAATAGGAGAGTAATTGATAGGCAGGAGTGTGAGCATAGGGTTCAAGTATTTCGTTTTCATATGATGGTATATTCAAAATTCTGGCTTCTGGCATATTGGTTCTAATTATATCAGCCGTGGGGGTTGAAACGTAGATTACGCCTTTCCTTGCATGCATTTCCTTGATATTGCCTATCAATTCTTTCCAATGGTTTATTGTAAAGACGAAGAGTATGGGAAATCCAGGTTCGACTAGGGCAATCGGTCCGTGCTTGCTTTCGCCTGCAGGATAGGCTTCAGCGTGAATATAATCAATCTCCTTCACTTTTAATGCTGCTTCTAAAGCTAATATAGCCCCCAATCCTCTTCCGAGTATATACATACTCCGACTATTCGCCAGGTCTTTTGCGTACATCTTTACTAATGGTTCGCTTATTCTGATAGATGACTCGGCTATTTCCGAGGCCTTTGAAAGAATGCTCAGATATTCACTGGACTCGCTATCTGTTAGTCTTCCTACTATATGGGCATACTGTACGGCTATGTAGGTTAGTGATAGGACTTGCGTTAGATAGGTTTTCGTTGCAGCTACACCTATCTCAGGCCCGGCTCTCATGTAAATAGCATAATCGCTTTCTCTAGGAATGGCACTTTCAAGCACGTTTGATACTGATATTATTTTTCCACCGCTTATTCTAAATGATCTGACAGCTGTTAATGTGTCAATCGTTTCTCCGCTTTGGCTAATAGCTACAAGTATATCCTTGTCCCCTACCTCTTCTGAAATCTGAGTATACTCAGACGATATGAAGGGAATCGAAGCTCTCCCACCTAGTTTTGAGAGAAAGTATTTGAAAACCAGACCAGCATGGAAACTTGTTCCAGCCCCGGTAATGTAGATTTTCTCTGAGTTAACTAGATGTTCGATGACTCTTTCTATACTTGGATCAGATTGTAATCCGAAGAATGTTTCTCTCAATGCTAGTGGTTGCTCGTAAATCTCTTTAAGCATAAAATGAGGATACCCAGCCTTAGAGATGTTTTCAATATTCCAATCTATTGTTTTTATTCTGGTTGTATAATCTATGAATCCATTTGCACGCTTTATCATTATTTCACTAGGTGATATCCATCCATATTCTCCATCTCTAAGTGGAATGATGTGATTTGTATAGCTTAGAACTGCAGGAATATCACTAGCAACTAAATTGACTCCTGATCCTACGCCAATAATCAATGGACTTAATTTTTTAGCAAAGTATATCCTAACAGGTTCCTCTTTATAGATAATAGCGAAGGCATAGCTTCCCTCAATTTCTCCTAGAGTTTCTCCCAAGATATCAATGAATCGCTTACCATCAGCTTCCCTTATCTTTTCTTCAATAAGGTGTGCTATAACCTCAGTATCTGTTTCACTCTTGAATAAATGGCCTTTCTCTTGTAGGCCTTTCTTGATAACATAGAAATTCTTTATGATCCCATTATGAACTATGGCAATAATGCCTTTGCAATCAGTATGGGGATGAGCATTCTCGTCGCTAGGAGGTCCATGTGTCGCCCATCTTGTATGGCCTATCCCGGTTAGACCGTCGATTTCACTAAAATTTAGCTTGTTGGAAACTTCATCAATTTTGCCTCGTGCCTTTCTAATAATAATGTCCCCATTAGATATCACGGCGATGCCTACGCTATCATAGCCACGATATTCAAGCATTTTCAGAAGTTTAGTCAGGGTCTTACCTATTGTTTTATCCCTCAGCATATTCTTTTGCTTTGCCGCTATCCCTACAATACCACACATATTAATATACCCCCGCTTGGTAATGATGTATGATTTTTCAACGCTATTATGGATTGGTGTTTTGCGATATTTATTTAGTTGTACTAGTTTTTATGGGGGCTCTTAGCTTTGGCCCTAACTCATCTGGGATCGTCAGAACCCTAGTTAAACAGATAACTAGGGTAAACGCGTCATTGCCCCCTAATTCTTCATTACATAATTTATCTTTAAAATATAATGAAATCTGTTTCTTAAACATAATTCTATTAATCAAAAATATATCGAAGGAAATCAGAATAGTTCTTCGCGTTGTATGCAAGAAACTTAAAAACCGGGGAATCCTCTAGGAAACACGGTGAGTTGCATTGACTAGCTGGATATTAAGATGCACAGAATGTGGAAGGGAATGGAAACTTGATGTTAGTTTTAATTTAAATGAGATGGGCAAGATCTACCATTATTGCACGTTTTGTAAGAAAAATACATTTCACCTTGTTGTAAAACGGATCGATTAGCTGGTTATCTTTTTAATGTAACCAATCCCAGGTCTGCAAGGTTTTATTAACTTGTTTAGCACGGTTTCTAGCTCGGATAAACCTATCGAAAATTGGATGCCTTCTCTTCTATCCCGGATAGCTAATGTTTCTCTACCAATGTCACTTTTGCCGATTATTATTGTGTAGTTGCTCCATAGCTGGCCGGCATCTCTTAACTTTCTACCTAATCTTACCCTTCTTTCATCTAGGTATATCCGCAAATTGCTGTATGTGTCTAGGAAGGCTGCTATTTTCCCCGCGTAATCTACTTCTTCAATACCTCCTGTCGCTGTTGCTATGTATATGTTTACAGGGGAAAGCCAGCATTCCAGTGAAGGCGGGTTTTCTGAAAATTCAGATTCTTTTATTGCTATGTATACCCTTTTCGCTAAAACTATTTCCACCGGATATGTTATACAAAGAGAATTCGTGCAAACACCTATTTCCTCACTCTCTACGTATAGTTTATTCCCTGATATAAAGACTGGTTTTTCGAATAAACCCGTAGAAACAATGTCTAAATCGCTTTTAGAAAAGAATAACAGTAGGTTTCCGTTTGCATTTGTTATCAAACCCGGAGGTTCCATTTTCTCTTGCAGGATTTCATTAATATTACATAGATGAGTTGAATATATTCTAAGAGATGCGTTGAACAGTGATTGAATTCTAGCAACCAACGCGTTTAATTGAACGGGAAATATCCCAGTCTTATCGAAGTACCCCCATCTTTTATAGACCTCTTTGAATACTGGTTTCAGATTCAGCGATTCAATTATCTTCCTTAGCGGATAACATTCTCTTTCAGGTATGTTTCTCATATCCGAACGCTCATATCGCCTTGATAGCTCACTTACTGGATGGCCGTAACAGTATATGTAAAATTCTTTATACCATCCAAAAGGTGCTCTAATAATTTTTACGTTAATATCTCCTGGAAAGCTTTTCATAGAACTTTCCAGCTCCTTCATTATTGAAATAGCTATCGAGGGCGGAGCTAGTTTATCTGATAGATGTGCATAAGGATATAATACGATTGTACCGGGTTTAAGCGAATCTATAAGTTTAATGACATCACTAGTAAACGCTTTTTTTATCTCATCAAGTAAGGCCTTGTCATTTTCCTCTATACTCACAAATATGACCAAGGCATTCCTAATAGGTTCCTCTAGTGATACAGGCAGCTCTCTGATCTTCGTTGCGGGCTCGTTTGATTTAAACCAGAACTCTTTGGCATGAATGATCTGAACCTTCATTTTTAACACCTATCGGAATATTTTTTTACTTCGCTTTATAGTTTCAGTTACCGGACCCTCTATATGACAACAGATAGAATTCATGTTTAATACCTTTCTCAGCCAAATCATAGTTTTTAGGATGAAGACCAAGGTGGTTCTTGTTTTGGTAAAGGAAGAAAAGATAAATGAGGAAGCAGCAGAGGAGCATAGTTTAGACAGTATAAGTAAACTACCCGGAGTAGGATCCACCACTCTTTCCAAACTAAAGGATGCTGGGTATACTACGCTTCAGGCAATAGCCGTAGTTACACCGGAAGAATTAAGCGTCGATACGGGTATCCCTATAGCTACCGCTCAAAAAATAATATCAGCTGCACGCCAAGCTTTGAACATAACTTTCAAGACAGCTCTCGAATTGAAGCGGGAGAGAATAAATACCCGTAAAATAACTACCTCAAGTAAGAACCTTGACGAATTACTTGGCGGAGGAATAGAGACTAGGATGCTTACAGAAGTTTTCGGCGAATACGGTAGCGGTAAAACCCAGATATGCCATCAGCTATCTGTAAACGTACAATTACCCGAAGATAAGGGAGGATTGAGGGGTAAAGCAGTTTACATAGATACAGAAGGCACATTTAGATGGGAGAGAATAGAAGCTATGGCAAAGGGATTAGGCCTCGACCCTGATGAGATTATGGGTGATATCTACTGGATAAGAGCCATAAACAGTAATCACCAGATAGAAGTTGTCGGCAAGCTCTTCGAGTTTGTAAATGAGGAAGATATAAAGCTTGTGGTATTAGACTCTGTTACAAGCCACTTCAGAGCCGAGTATCCTGGCAGGGAGAACCTTGCTGCTAGACAGCAGAAGCTTAATAAACATCTCCATCAGCTAGTAAGACTTGCGGAAGTATACAATATCGCTGTTGTCATAACTAACCAAGTAATGTCAAGGCCGGACGTCTTCTATGGAGATCCAACACAAGCTGTTGGAGGCCACGTATTATATCATGCCCCAGGAGTTAGAGTTCAACTTAAACGGAGCAGAGGCAATAAACGAATAGCAAGAATAGTAGATGCACCACACCTTCCCGAGGGGGAGACTGTGTTCTCGATAACTGAATGGGGCATCAGAGACCCTGATTAACCTAAACTATTGCAAGTAGTCCAGCAATAATCTCTTGATTTAAATGAATACCAGGTTCTCATCCATACGCTTTCCCATATTATCCTCCCGTCAACAACTCCGTGAGCCTTTTTCAACGTGAGCCTTTTTCAATAGGATATTCATACCACTAATGTAATCAAAAACGTGTCATCTTTTCCCCAATATTGTATTCATTATCAGCCTACACAGTATGCAAGCTGTATCCATTTATCCTCGACAACCCAGTAAAATACCAGGCTATCATCTATTGTAACAGTACTAGGTGAGAGCTTCTTCTCTAAGACTCTTATGTTTCTTGTATGATATTCTTGCTGAATACTATTTTTATGAGAAATCGCCCTACATATATATTGGCATATCTCCTTACACTTGTCCGGATTACGGGCTAACGGGCTGGATCACCTATGATGCGTTACGGATTATTGATAAGGGATCTTTATGTATTGCTGGTTTTATTAATTGCTTCCTACTGGGATTACCGTAAAAGAGAGATCGAGCCCAGTTATTGGGTTTATACAAGTATCACTGGCATAATCTTGTCCGTGTTAATGTACAGGCTAGGGTTTATTGGAGTTAACTTAGAAACCTACCTAGTATTTTCATTATTCGCCATAGGACTTGTTGGTTTATTTTACCTGCTCGGTTATATGGGTGGAGCGGATCTTTATGCAATAATCTTTATAACAGTTTCGACTCCCAGGTCACTTAATTCATTTGAGTTAATCCCGTCAACCTTTATGACAGTAGTATATGCTGCTGTAGCCTCTGCACTCATCCCGGTATACTTCTGTCTTTATAATGTCGTGTCAGCGAATAGAAGAAAAATTATCCATAAACAGGAAAAGGGGTTCATCCTTTGCTTCCTAGGCATACCTAAAAGAGCGAAAGAGTATATAAGGGATAACGGGTACTGGTTTCCATTGACCACGTATACGAATGGAAAGCTAGTCACTAGATATTCATTCCACGTAGAAGAGGAACCTGATGATCATAGGCAAAGTATCAATAGTCTTTTAAATGAAAACGTTATAGATGAAAATAGCATTATTTGGGTTACACCTGGCATTCCATTTATAATATTCATCTTGATAGGGTACTTGCTAAGCATAATAATTAGCGATATACCACTGCAAATCTTATTTGGTGGTCTCGGTGGCTGAAAAAAGGGAAATACTTTGGGCTCCTTGGAGGATGAAGTATATTAAAGAAACAGTTGAGAATGAAGAAGGGAAGCTAAGTGAGTGTATACTCTGCAGAGTCGTTAAGGAGTCCGATGACAAGAAAAATTTAATCCTATATAGAGGTGCTAGAGTCTATATAATACTAAACAAGTACCCCTATAATACAGGCCATCTCATGATTGTTCCCTATAGACATGTTCCAAGCATAGAGGATTTGGATCGTTGTGAACTCCTTGAATTGTCGTTGACGATAAAACATGCGGTCAAAGCGTTACGAGATGCATTTAATCCAGACGGATTTAATATCGGTGTCAATATAGGACGAGCCGCTGGTGCAGGGATACAAGAACACGTCCACGTACATGTTGTTCCTAGATGGATTGGAGATTCCAATTTCATACCAGTCATAGGAGGAGTAAAGGTTATACCTCAAGGCCTAGATGAAACATATAGTCAAATAAAACCCTTTGTTGAAGAGGAAATGAAGAAAGTTAAGAAAGAAATGAGAGGATGCTAGCTCAAATGATGTATTTATTTACTCATACAGACTTAGATGGGGTTGGAAGCGCTGCGGTTTACTTGATTCTCAAAGGCAAAAGACTAGGAGACTCAGGTATCTCGGTAACATACAGTGAACCATATAATATTCACCAAAGAATGATGGATTATATACCATATATTGAAAAACAGGACAGGGTAGTAGTTTCCGATATAGGTATAAATCCCAAAATATATGTGGAACTAAGGGACGTTCTAAGAAAGGTGCTTGAGAGAAACGCTACAATAGAATGGTACGATCATCATAAATGGTCTGATAAATGGATTAATGAATTCACAAAGCTAAGAATAGATTTACATGTAGATACTTCAACATGCGCGACTGGTGTCGTCGCTAGATACGCAAAACCGGAAATATGGATTAACGGGGAAATAAAGAAAACAGTAGAAGAGCTAGTGTATTCTGTTTGTGCTGCTGACCTATGGAAATGGGATCACTATTTAGCACCGAGGTTATTCAGAATAGTCACATTAAATGGCAGTCAAGGTGAAATTCGTAGGAACATGGTTCTCCGGAAATTTACAGATCAAAAGATATGGGATAACGAACTTGAAGAACTCTTAGAAGACTACGTTAACGTGGAACTAAAGAACTACTCTAAGCTTGATAAAGGATTAGTTAGAATGTGTAGCAAAAATTGTTGCCTTGGTTTAACAGTAAAGAACAGGGGGCCGCCTACAAATAGTTTTGTCGGGGCGTATGTTCTCTCACGCTTTAACGTTGACATGGCATGTATAGCGAAAAGCAATGGATCACTATCTTTAAGAAGTAGGAAGGTTGATGTGCAAAAGGTAGCTCTAGCCTTAGGTGGAGGAGGCCACTCTCGTGCGGCTGGAGCAAAAATAGATCTCTCTACGATTGACGTTTTACTCTTCAATTTCTATCCCAGATTGTTCCTGAGGAGAATTGGACGTAAAATCCTGAAAATAGCTGAGAGCAGCCAAGCCTGCGACGTCCAATAGAATAGTTTTTAACCTTAATAAAGACTGTATGGTTTTTGAGGAGTATAAAGAGTGTGTATTAGGATTAGAGGAGGCTGCTGACAATGGGTGCACGTAAACATCACGCTCCGAGAAGAGGGAGTTTGGGAGTAAGACCGCGTAAACGAGCTTCAGGTATAATTCCTAGAATAAAGAGTTGGCCTATGGTAGAACTAGAGAAACCTACTATATTAGGTTTCCTCGGATACAAGGCTGGAATGACGCATGCTTTTATTGTTGACCAAAGAAAAGGTTCACCTACACATGGTATGGAAGTATTCACCCCCGTTTCAATCGTAGAGACCCCGCCTATGATCCCCTTAGCTATTAGAGCATACGTCTTTGATCCTAATGTAGGCCTGAAAGTTGTTGGTGAAGCTTGGACTCCTCCTCCTGAGGAATTAAATCTTCATAGAAAAATTAAAACTCTAGGAACCTTTGATCTCGATAAGAAAATGAAAGAGATAGAAGACAAAATCTCTGGTAAAAACGAGGCTGAGATACGAGTCATAATAGCGTCGCAACCCAAACTGGTTGGTGGCCTTGAAAAAAAGAAACCAGATTTAATTGAATTTAAAGTAGGTGGAAGTGATATCTCAAGCGTTCTTGACTATACAAAGAGTATCGTAGGCAAGGAAATAAGGGTATTTGAAGTGTTTAGCGCCGGTAGCTTCATAGACGTTATCTCTATTACTAAAGGAAAGGGGTTTCAAGGTATGATAAAGCGGTTTGGTGTAAAAGAGCTGCCAAGATGGCATAAACATAGGAAAGGAAGTAGAAAATCAGGTTCTAGAAGCCATGGAAGAGGGACGTGGAGCGAGACACCGCAAGCGGGTCAATTAGGCTTCCACAGAAGAACAGAGTATAAC
Source organism: Candidatus Tiamatella incendiivivens (assembly GCA_015522635.1). NCBI lineage: Archaea > Thermoproteati > Thermoproteota > Thermoprotei > Acidilobales > Acidilobaceae > Tiamatella (SeqCode) > Tiamatella incendiivivens (SeqCode). The sequence continues at coordinate 372,985 of WALW01000019.1, forward strand.
AAGAGAATCCTATTGTTAGGTGAAAATGGTTTTGAAATAACTCCAAGCGGTGGGTTCGTTAACTATGGGCTGGTGAAGACGGATTTCATCGCATTGCAAGGTACAATACCTGGAAGCGTTAAGAGACCTGTAGTGCTAAGATACCCTGTAAGACCACCTGCTTGGATAGGCAAGCTTGACGATATAAAGCCTGTTGTAACATATTTCAGTCTTTCATCCAAACAAGGTAACTGAATTAATGGAGGTGTAAGGCAATGAAATTTAAAACAGGGTTAACTTCATATGCATCCACCGGTCTTAACGGCGTTTCATATAGTGCTGAAAGCAGCGAATTGAAAAAATATCATCTACCAACTATTTTTAGTTTTCCTGTAAGAAAAGACTTGATAAAAAGAGTATATTACGCTGAGTTCACCGCTAGACTCCAACCGCAGGGCAGGGATCTCTTAGCTGGTAAAAGAACCACAGCAGAGAGTTGGGGGATTAATCGTGGTGTTTCGAGAGTTCCAAGGCTTAAGGGGACTTCGAGGGCTGCTTTTGTAAATATGACAGTCGGTGGTCACTTAGCTCATCCTCCTAGGGTTGAGAAAATAATTCGAGAGAGGGTCAATAAGAAGGAGCGCGTTCTTGGTACAATAAGCGCATTATCTGCTACAGCTGTACCATCTATGGTTCGGGAGAGAGGACATATATTCGAGCTAGATAATCTTCCGATAATTATTCCGGCTTCTCTAGAAGATGAAGTCATTAAAATGAAAGATGCAATAGAGTTATTCCAGAAAATAGGGGTGTATGAGGATATTGTAAAGTCATCTAATAGTATTAGGATCAGAGCTGGAAAGGGTAAGAGGCGTGGGAGGAAATACAAGGAAAGGAAAAGCATTCTATTATTGCTGTCTAGCACGAGTAAGCCCTTAGCAAAAGCTGCTAGAAACTTCCCTGGAATAGATATTTCGACAGGATGGACTGTGAATGTTCTGCAACTAGCTCCAGGAGCTGTACCAGGCCGATTAACAGTAATATCTAAGGCAGCTCTAAAACAGTTAACTCATAGATTTGGGGGTGTAATATGATGAAGGATCCGCTTAAGATAATAATTGCACCGGTAAGTACTGAGAAGGCCTCGAATCTAATAGAAAAAGAGAACACAATTACATTGATAGTCTCTAGAAATGCTACCAGAAACGAGGTTAAATATGCTGTCGAGAAACTTTACCAGGTAAATGTGGCAAATGTTAGAATTCTTATAACGGCAAAGGGAGAAAAGAAAGCGTATGTAAGAATTTCCCCCGAATTCGATGCATCAGAACTAGCTTCGAGGCTAGGCATAGTCTAATTCTCATTTTAATTCGATGGTGTCTCTAATTTTCTTGGCAACCTCTAAGAATGCTATAGTCGCTGGGGAGTCTGGATATTCTAGGAAGAACACTTTCCCCCTGTCGTTGCTTTCTCTAATTTTTGAATCTATAGGTATTCCACCTAGGTATCTAATATTGAACTCCTTTGCAAGTGAATCGGCTGCACCTTTTCCAAAGATGTAATGCTTCGTACCATCTGGGCACTCGAAGTATGTCATGTTCTCTATTATTCCAATTACTGAAATGTTTAATCTGTTAGTGAATGAAATAGCTTTCTTTACAACTACTCTGGAAACTTCTGAGGGGATAGTGACAATAACTGTTCCTGTAAGGCTGGGTATCAACTGTGCAATAGTTAATTGCTCATCTCCTGTTCCTGGGGGGAGATCTATTAGTAAATAGTCAAGATCACCCCAGTTGACTTCAGCCAGTAACTGCCTTATTGCACCCGTCTTCAGTGGACCTCTCCAGATAACTGGTGTGCTATCGCTTGGTATAAGTAAACCTACCGAAACTACCTTAATACCCAGTGCACCAACAGCTGGATGTATTCCTTGTTCATCTGCAGTCAACCCTATACCTTCCTTTAACCCTAGCATTGTGGGGATTGACGGGCCGTGGACATCCGCGTCGAAAACACCTACTTTAACGCCCTGCGAAGCAAGTGCCGAGGCTAAGCTAGCTGTAACGAAAGATTTTCCAACTCCTCCTTTTCCACTAAGAACTGCAATCTTGTACTTGATCTGCTTCATTTTCTCAACTACTTTCTTCTGTTGCTCCTGAATTTGCTTCATTCTTTGAGCCATTTCCTTATAGCTTTGAGCCACCATTCTAGCATCCCCTGTTCAACGGGGTTTACAATTAGACTATATAATAATGTAATATTGATTATATCAGAATCGTGGAATACCGTAAATGGGGCGATGACGATTTTGCCGAGTACTGATTTTTAACTTTTTGATGAGTATTAATATGATCTGACGCCCCCGATGACTTAGGGTGCAAGCTATGAGGTATTTGATGATCATTTTACATAAGATGAGCGCTGAGGGGGTCCTTGTTCTAACCTTCAATTTCAGCTAACACTTCTAGCTGTGGAAACTTGGTCCTCCACCGTTTACCTATACCATATACACTATACATACAACAAACTTCTCGGTTAGCATTAGATACTAAGTCAACCAAGGACTCCATAGTGTCTCCTTCAACTACAATATCATCTATCAACAAAATTTTAGCATTATCATTATCGAGATCTGATCCATCTACATAGTAAACTTTTACATGCTCAGCAGATCCTCCAAGACCAGCAACAACTTTCTTCCAGGTTAGATACCTCTTTCGCCTCGCTATAATTAACCTTGTTTGCCTAAGCTGTGAAAGAGATACAGCGATAGGTATACCACCGACTTCCGGTGTTAGTATTATATTAAAATCAAATCCACGCTGCTCTAATCTGTACGAAATAGTTTTAGCAGCAATCCATAGGGTCAAAGGCTCTGACGCTAATCGGTGACCTATAGCCAGCTTCCCCCTTACATCTATATAGCTGTAGAGAAGATTGCTTATAATGGCCTCGTCAAGCAAGAGTTTCTCGATAGCCTCTACATGCCGTTCTCCAGGTAGAATATCGCCAGTGGAGTATCTTGATATTAAGCTTAGAGGGATTCCAGTTTTCTCCTCCAGTTCTTTGAGTTTCATGCGTTTTCTTAATGCGAAGAGGATTAGACCAGCTTCCAACCGCCTCTTGTATTTCATTCTTTTGTTGGTATGAGTAGAGTACATAGTATTTTACCCTTCAAACTTAAGTGATATAACTTTAAACGTTTATTTAAAAACTTACCTTAAGGGGGATGAGCGAGGTTTTAAGATCCGACCTGTGAGGAGGCGAACCCACGCTGCGACCCCAATGTATAAACAGTGAATTCAAATATAACTGGGAAGCACTAGAGAGTGAAGTAAGGATAGTAAATCCATCATATATAGATTTCCTAGTGGAAATTATATATGATTTTAATATAATAATAGAAACGCGCTATGAAAATGGATGTTATATGCCTAGAAAATTGTTTCTTGTTAACTGCTCAGAAAAAACAAAAGTGACCGACGAGATATTGTTTATTATATCTAAAGCCGACGAGCTAGAGTACCACAGAGGGTGTGTATACATAATATTCAATGTAACATATGTAAATGAGGTAAGGAGTATTATTAGGCTAATTACAGATAAACTAGGCTTTAAGGCTGGTCAGCTTATTAGCTTAAAAGATCATGCATTTGTAGAAGTAGATGAAGAGTAATGGATACATTTAAAATAAGGAAATGGCTTTCTGATAATGAGTTCAAGGAATTGCTAGAATTCAGTGACTATTTAGGGTATAGAGAAGGGTACAAGGTATTCCGCATTAACTATGAAAGATTGAAGGATAACGGATATACTTATAGGGATGTATTGGCAAAACTGAAGGAATACGATGCTGAATTAGACCCATTACTTGAAAGGAAAATTGAGGAACTTAGTGAATATCAGAATACTGTTATAATAGAATATAATCATATTACTAATACGTTTATAATAGCATCAAAAGAATACTTGAAACCCTATCTCTACAGGTTTTCTCAGCAAATTACATACCAAAAGGGAAGCGGCTACAAAGTTAAACCATACATGATATATGGGGTTGTCTCGGAGCTTGAGCATTACGGGTTTAAAATAATAGACAAGGATAACGTGTTGTCGCAAAAAAAGCTTCCCAAACTTGTGAGGTTAAAGGGGGAACTCAGGAATTATCAGAAAGAGGCTTTGGATAAATGGCTGGAAAATGATAAGAGAGGCATAATAGCCCTCCCAACCGGATCAGGTAAAACTGTTATAGCAATAGCAGCTATGGCGATAGCCGGGGTCTATTCTTTTATTGTCGTGTTTACAAAAGATCAGCTTATACAATGGATTGATAAAATAAAAGAGTTCACAGATGCGGGTGATCTTGTTGGAGCTTATTATGGGGATGAGAAGAACCTGCGACCTATAACTGTAACTACATACCAGACTGCCTTTAAGAAGATAAATATTTTCTCAACTAAGTTTGATTTACTCGTTGTAGATGAGGCACATCATTTGCCTGCGGATAAGTTCAGAGCCATTGCTATGGGGTCTTCGGCTATTTACAGGATGGGATTGTCAGCTACAGTCGCTAGAGAGGATGGGAAACACGAAGAGATCTTCCCTCTAATGGGAGGTGTTGTGTATTCCAAGAGAGCCTCAGAACTCGTCCAAGAAGGATATCTTGCTCCCTTCATTGTTAGAACGGTTTATGTGCAATTAACACCCGAGGAGAAAAAGAAGTACGAAGTGCTTAGGAGAGAGTATAGACGTCATAGTCTAGGAAGGAGATTCGAGGAAGTTTTAAGGCTGGCTCAAAAAGGGGATCCCCACGCCATACAGGCTGTCCGTATAAATGCAAAAATCAAGAATCTACTAGCCTTATCAGAAGGTAAAATGAGAGCTATAGAAAGAGTTGTAAAGGATGAGCTGAAAAAGGACTCTAAAATCCTAGTGTTTACCCAATACAAAACTCAGGCAGAAAAAATAGCTGAAAATCTTAACGCTTTAATTCTTCATGGAGATCTAGATACAAAAACAAGGAAGGCATTACTAAATAAGTTCAAGTCTATAGATAGTGGAGTACTGGTAGTTACTACATTGGGAGACGAGGGATTAGATCTTCCTGATGTTAACGTAGGTATTTTAGCAAGCGGCACCTCATCGTCAAGACAGTTTATACAGAGGCTTGGTAGACTTGTTAGACCTAAACCTGGTAAAAACGCTGTTTTCTATGATATAATATTAAAAGGTACCAGCGAGGAGTACCAGGCTAGAAGGAGGAGAAGATCAATATAAAAATTCACTTCTTTAGGACTTGTTTTAATAGCTTGGGGATTTCCATAGGTGTTTTAGCCACTTTTACTCCAACACTCTCTAATGCCTTTATCTTACCTTCAGCAGTTCCTGTTCCCATCATTATAATTGCTCCGGCGTGACCCATTCTTTTCCCTGGAGGAGCAGTTCTACCAGCGATGAATGCTACTGCAGGCTTTGTTATTATCCCTTCTTCAATCATTTTCGCAGCTCTCTCCTCCATATCTCCTCCTATTTCACCGACCATTACTATGGCATCCGTCTCAGGATCCTTCTCAAACATTAATAATGCTTCAATGAACGATGTTCCAATTACAGGGTCTCCTCCTATACCCACTGCAGTAGTTTGCCCCATTCCAGCTTTTGTAATCGCATACGCTATTTCGTAGGTGAGGGTACCACTTCTCGAGGCTAGGCCAACATTTCCTGGAGCGAATATGTGGCCTGGCATTATACCCACTTTTGCTTTTCCAGGCGTTATCACACCTGGACAGTTTGGTCCTATGATAGTTATGCCCCTCCTTTTACCGTAATCAACAAATTTCATTGCATCATGGACCGGTATGTGCTCTGTTATCACAACTATCGTCTTTATTCCAGCATCAATTGCTTCATATACAGCGTCTGCAGCAAACCTAGCTGGGACAAAGATTATGGACGCGTTTGCTTCAGGGTGAGCATTTCTCGCTTCCTCCGCGCTGTCATATACAGGTATTCCATAAACGTCGGTTCCACCTTTACCGGGAGTTACTCCTGCAACAATCCTTGTACCATAGTCAAGCATTAGTTTTGTATGGAATCTTCCTTCTTTTCCGGTTATACCTTGAACTACGAGTTTGGTTTTTTCATCTACTATTATAGCCATTCTTTTCACACCTCCTTAAAGGGAAACTACTTTTTGAACAGCCTCAATAGGATCTGTGAAAGCGTCGACCCCATTTTCTTGTAAAATCTTCCTGCCCTCCTCTTCATTCGTACCAGATAATCTTATAACCAGGGGCTTTGAAGAGCTTCCTAGCTCTTCAAGAGCTCCTATAATTCCCTTAGCCACTTCGTCACAGCGGGTGATTCCTCCAAAGATGTTCATAAATATCTTCTTTGTCTTAGGAATATCTATTAGGAATTTGACAGCAGTCTTTACTAATTCTTTACTCGCTCCTCCCCCGATGTCCAGGAAGTTAGCTGGCTTTCCTCCATATAGGTATACAAGATCCATTGTGGTCATAGTTAGACCTGCACCATTTCCGATTATCCCAATATCACCGTCTAGTTCCACGAAAGCAAGACCCATACTTCTGGCTTTTATCTCCCACTCCGTGTATTCACCAGTATCCTCGAGGTTTCTTTCACTTATATCGGAGTGCTTATATATGCTATTGTCATCTATTATCAGCCTTGCATCTAATGGAATAACACTGTCTCCTGTAACAGCTAAGGGGTTGGATTCCGCTAAGTCAGCATCATAGTCCATGAACACATTGTATAGCCCTATTAAGAATGATGCGAATGAGTTAAGGGCTTTACCAGTTAACCCTATCATTTTACCAATTTTCCTTGCTTGATACGATTTTAGACCAAGGAAGGGATCAACGTATAGCCTCACTATACTCTCTGGTTTTTCCTTTGCTATTTGCTCAATATCCATCCCCCCATACTGAGACGCTAAGATAACAGGTTTCCTTTCGCTTCTATCGATTATTATAGAAGCGTACAATTCTTTTTCATGGGGTATTGCTTCTTCAATTAAAAGGTATCTAGGCTTTAAACCTTTAATGGGTTTCTCGAACAGTACTTTGATTAGACCCCCAGCGTCATCCCAGGTTTTAGCAATTTTTATTCCCCCTGCTTTCCCTCTTCCAGCTACAAGAACTTGCGACTTCACAACAACGGGAGGTTCTAGGCCGCCTTGCTTTATTTTCCTTAAAGGGTCAGGCTCACCTTTTTCTAATAGAACTGATTGAGGCACTTTCACCTCGTGTTTTCTTAAGATCTCCTTTGCTTCGAATTCGAAGAGCTTCAAAATTCATCCCCGTGAACCAACGAATGCTTATATGTTGTTAAAAGTGTTTTCTAATTACTTTTTAATAATATGCATGATGCAGCCTCAAGGAGCCCGGTTGGCAGTCATCTTATCTACGGGTTCCTCCTTCCTTACAGGCGTCTTCATCGGTCTGATAACTAATCTTTTGCGGTTGAAATTTAAAATGCTTATTATATAATCGAACAGTAGCTGGGGAGTCGCTTCAGAGAAAGGTGCAAACTCTATTGATGATAAGACCAGGTAACCACGTTATTCCAGTAGAAATTCTACTAAAGTTAAAGGTTAAACAGATTCAACGTGTCACTAACGAATTGACAGAATGTGACGATGTACATATTGCAACGGAGCCGGGGATAATCCTAGTCAAAAACGGTATTAGAATTAACCTGGTGGCAGGGACAGGATCCATAATAATACCTGATATTAATTGCCTCTCTAGTGTGGATGAAATTCCAAGCATCGAACCAGTCAAGAATGAATGGATAAACACTTGTCCTGTAACTCGGAAACAACTACTAGAAGTAAAGGAAAACGGCCAAAACAAAACATCATATATCAATGATATCACAATAGTGTCATTGACTAGAAAGATGATTTATCCAAGGGTATTCAATGGGTTGAAAGTGGATGAAATATTGATCCAAAAACCTGGTGAGGAAGGTATTGAGTGGATTATGAGTGACAGTAGACTAAGGTATCCCGTGGTTTACTTGGATCAGGACAATGTCATCCATGTATCAAAAGGATCAGAGGAAATGGGTAAACTGATGATTCTCCTATCCTATGAGACTAGATGCCGTCAGTACAGGCTTATAGCTTCATCAAGATAAGATCAATTTAGGGGGTGGATGAGGAGGCTACCCTACGTATACTTTACTGGATGGTAAGAACCGACCAATCCGACACCCCTCTACTTTAAAGGTGAAAACGGGCATGCGATATCTTAGAAAGAGAGAAATGCTTGCATATTATTTACTAGCTACCTCTGGGGAAACAGTTGAATACGGAGAAGCCCTAGATCTCCTCAGACAGGAATTATGTCTTACTCCTAAAGTAGGGAGGAGTGTATTAAAGAAGCTTAAGAACACTGGTTATATCACAATAAGTAAGAGTAAAGATAAAATTATTATCAAAACTCAACCGTTAAATCAGATTTTCATTTCTATGATATCCGATTATAGAACTCAGCGTTGCAGAAGGGTTGGTCTCACTTAGATAGATAACATATGGAGAGCTCCCAGGATCAAGGTTATTGTTTTGACATCAGCTATTTCACCTGTATCTATCAGGCCAAAGGCTTCTCTGAGAGAGTACTCTTTAACCTCTATAATCTCGTGTTTCTCCAGTCTTTGCTGACCTTTACTTGGATTTATAGCTAGAAATAAATGCATAAATTCAGTAGAGTATCCTGGTGACACGTAACCGGAGCCTAACTCGACTAATTCTCCAGCCAATAAACCTGCTTCCTCCTCCAATTCTCTACGAGCAGTTTCTTCTGGAGTTTCCCCTCTATCAACTACTCCGGCCGGCGCTTCAAGAATCCATTTTTCTATTGAAGGTCTATACTGTTTCAATAGAACTACTCTTCCGTCACTGAATACTGGGAGAACGGCAGCACTTTCAGGAAAAACTACTCTGTCTACAAGTACAGTATTTCCGTTGGGAAGCAATTTTGTTTCTGCAATAAACTTGACTCTTCTTCCTTTACATTCTACCTTCATATAATTCTCCCAAGATTACGTATATTCTATATACAAGAAGATAATAATAGTATATTTCAAAAATAGTTTAAGAGGAATGATGAAGGCTGTACTCCATGAGGCGACGATGATTAAACTTTTAAGTACTGACTGTTCAAGGCGTTGAGGTGAGTGATATTGACTAGAATGAGTTGGCTGTCTCCAAAGCAATTGAAAGGGAAGACTTTTGACGTACTTATTTTAGGAGGCGGACCAGCGGGATACTCTGCAGCAATTTATGCAAAGAGATTCCTATTAAACACAATAGTATTAGCTAAGCTTATTGGAGGTCAATTAACTCTTACAGATTACGTCGATGATTATCCAGCCTGCCGTAAAATAAAAGCCTCAGACCTCGTTAACAGGTTTAAGAAGCATTCAGAGGATTTTGGCGCGTTAACTTACTGGGGTGACTTAGTTGAAAGCTTCACAAGAACAAGCGACGGTAGGATGTATAGGATAATGACACAACGAGGCGTAGAGTTGTTTGCTAAATCCATTGTAATAGCTATAGGAACCAAAAGGAGGAAGCTAGGTATACCTGGAGAAAAGGAATTCTCAGGGAGAGGAGTAAGCTACTGTAGTGTCTGTGATGCCCCATTCTATGCCGGGAAAGATAGTGTTGTTGTGGTGGGGGGAGGAGATGCTGCTTTCGAAGGAGCTTTAATCTTATCTGGATATACTAAAAAGGTATATCTAGTGCATAGAAGGAAGCATTTCAGAGCTAAGCCCTATTTCGTTGAGAGAGTTATGACTAAGGAGAACATCGAGATACTAGTGGACTCTGTTCTAACAGAGATAGGAGGAGATAGGACAGTTAACTATGTCAAGGTGAAAAATAAGGTTACAGGAGAAGAGAAAATACTGAACGTTAATGGGGTTTTCATAGAGATAGGATTTGAACCAGACAAAGACTGGGCTATCAAAAACGGATTAAGTATAGATCAGATAGGGTACATAATAGTTGATGACTGGATGAGAACCAATCTCTCTGGCGTATTTGCAGCTGGTGATTGTACCAATAAATGGCCTAGCTTTAGGCAAGTAGTGACGGCTGCTGCAATGGGTGCAATAGCAGCTTACTCAGCGTATAATTATCTGCAAGAGAATGATCTCATATGATTTCATCATAAGACTAGAGCATTACTAGAGTATTATCAAGCCGGATCACTTTACAATATTTCTGGTCAAATAATTTTACGGGGATTATGTTGAGTAGATTAGAAGGTAAAGCCATTACTAGCGATGATCTTAAGGTGTGGCTGAAAAGGAGAATTGTCGAAATAGAAGAGGAGCTACATTATTATAAGGCGATGCTTTCAATTTTGGAGGGAACTATACCTATTTCACCGCCTATGCCGGGTGAAAAATCAGAAGATCTGAAGGTAGGTAAGAAGAGAATAGCTATTATATTCAGGGGAGACGGTTATGTTAGAAGTTCCCCTAGTTTCAAAGCATTTCTAAATGCTGAACTGAAGGATTACGTAAACAACGTTGTTAATGAGATAAAGACTATGCAGGGAGAGGAATCTACAATCACCTTTGAAGTAAAAGAAAATCCTGACGGGTCTCTCAGAGAAGTTCGTGTTGAAGGTTTACAGTCAACAGTAGAGGAACTCCGTATAATAGGGGCCATGAAGTATATCCTCCAGACTCTTTACTACCAGTACAAGGCTTCTCTAAAAGCTAACCAGAGAGGCTCAGTGTAACTCTGATCAGGCATTAATACCTTCTTGCCGGTTATCGTCATTGCCGTATTAATTATTTACCCGAGGACGAAAATAAGGATAAATGTTTCCACTATAATATTCAAACATTGATATATGTTTACGTGAACATTAAAATGGTAGTTAAACGGTGTTTAGGTTGCCTGAGCGTGACATGCCTTTTAGATATCTCGTAGAAACTCTTGATAGGCTTGAGAGGATAAGTGCTAGAACACAGATGACCGTTATACTTGTTAACTTATTCAAAGAAACTCCGCCTGAGATTATTGATAAAGTCATATATCTCATGCAGGGTAAGCTGGGACCTGATTGGAAGGACATACCTAACTTCGGAGTCTCAGAGAAATTCCTAGTTAAAGCGGTGTCTCTAGCCTATAAAAGGCCTGAAAAGGAAATAGATTCCATCTACAAACAACTAGGAGATTTAGGTCACGTAGCTGAGAACTTGGTCAGCAAGGCTGGTGGACCACAAGCAGCTGGATTAATGTCGTGGATCGGCCAACAGAAGAAGGAACTTACTGTTACAGAAGTTTATACCACACTCTATCGAGTAGCATTAGCGCAAGGAGAAGGTAGTAGAGATATAAAGATAAGGTTAATATCTGGTTTGCTTTCGGAGGCAGAGCCATTAGAGGCTAGGTACATTGTCAGGATTATAGAAGGGAGGCTTAGATTAGGTGTTGGTGATGCTACAGTATTAGACGCGTTGGCCATAGCTTTCGGTGAAGGAGTTCAAGATAGGCCTGTTGTGGAACGAGCGTATAATCTTAGAGCAGATTTGGGGGATATAGCAAGGATATGCGCGTCGCAAGGCGTAAAGATTCTCAGTAATGTTAAACCGCAAGTAGGTATTCCAATACGACCTATGTTAGCTGAAAGACTTAGCGATCCTATTGAAATATTAAAGAAAATTGGTGGGGAAGGACTTATAGAATATAAGTATGACGGAGAAAGAGGTCAGATCCATAAGAAAGGAGACGAGGTTTTCGTCTTCTCTAGGAGGCTTGAGAACATAACTCATATGTATCCTGACGTTAGAGAGCTTGCCCAAAAGTTCATCAAGGCGGATGAAGCTATAGTGGAAGGGGAAATAGTCGCAATAGACCCGGAAACTATGGAACTACGCCCGTTCCAAGAACTCATGAGGAGGAAAAGAAAGCATGATATCCATATCGCTATGAAGGATGTGCCTATAGCAGTGTTCCTCTTTGATGTTCTATATGTTAACAGTGAAGACTTAACTGTTAAGAACCTTCTTGAACGTAGGAAGGTTTTAGAGTCTATCGTAGAAGAAGACCAGAGTTGGACTATTGCAACATATATTAAAACAGGAGATCCTGATGAGTTTATGAATTTCTTTATGAAGGCAGTTTCAGAAGGGGCGGAAGGCGTTATGGCTAAAGCTATACATAGGGAATCCATATATAGGGCTGGTGCAAGAGGCTGGCTTTGGATCAAGTTTAAGAGAGACTATAAGAGTGAAATGACTGATACTGTTGACTTGGTGGCTGTAGGAGGATTTTACGGTAGGGGTAGGAGAGGAGGGAAAATAGGTACACTCCTAATGGCGGCTTACGATCCTGAGACCGATACTTTCAAAACCGTCTGTAAAGTTGGTAGCGGATTCACTGATGAGAATCTCGACAAAATGTACAGCATCTTTAAACCCTATATAATTCCCCATAAGCATCCGAGAGTGGATTCCATAGTAAAACCCGATTTATGGTTTGTACCAGCAAAGGTGGCTGAAATCATTGGTGCAGAACTTACTTTATCACCCTTACACACATGTTGTTGGAATAAAATTAGGTCAGGAGCGGGGATTTCAATAAGGTTCCCGAGGTACATTAGGTGGAGGGATGATAAAGGCCCGGAGGATGCTACCACTATAGCAGAATTAATGGAAATGTATACAAGGCAGTTGAAGAAAATTGAGGAGGCTAGGTAGAAGAAGAGGCTATAATAGAGACATGGTTCTCCAGAGAATGAGAGTTCTCTACAGGTTAGCTGTCGAAGACGCTAGAGAAGGAGACCTAGACCACGCGAGAATGCTTACAAGCCTCATCAAAAAGCTATCGACTAGGAATAGAGTTAGGATACCTGTCGACATCAAACGAGGCATATGCAAGAATTGCGGGGTACCACTAATCCCTGGTTTAACCAGTAGAGTCAGACTTATACAAGATGGTCGTTCATCGAAAATTGTTGTAACATGCCTTATTTGCGGGTGGATGCATAGGTATCCCTATAAACCCTTGAAGACAACAAGCTGAGGAGGGTGTCTAATATGGATAAAGAAAAACTGCATCAAATGGAAGTGGATGTAATAATAGGGAAAAGAGGTTTAGATGAGGCGGTTATCGGGGAAGTGAAGAGACGATTAAAAAGGAAGCGGTTCATTAAAGTTAAGATGCTCCGATCTACATTAATGGCAGAGGACTCTGATAGGAGAACAATAGCAGGAGAACTAGCATCTAAGGCTGATGCTGGCCTTATAAGTATAAAGGGTAGAACAGTTATTCTGAAAAGGAAAGCTAACTTTAATAAGGGGTAACTATGGTATTGGGAAACCATAGAAGATGAATGGTGGTACAGGTATGGTTAACGCTTTAGAGGCGCCAGCGGAGGAATTGATAAAAAGGGTTGCCTTGAAACTGAAGAGAATGGAAGAGATAAAACCGCCAGAATGGGCTTACTTCGTGAAAACAGGAATACACGAGGAGGCTCCTCCTATTGATTCAGACTGGTGGTATATAAGGGCAGCATCTATAATGAGGAGGCTGTATAAAACTAAAACTCCTGTTGGAACTGAGAGGTTAAGGACGGTGTACGGTGGAAGATCTAATCTAGGTTCAATGCCAGAGCACTTCAGGAAGTCAGGAGGAGCTATAATCAGAAGCATTCTTCAGCAGCTACAGAAAGCTGGCCTAGTACAGATAATTCCTAGAAGAGGGCGTGTATTAACATCAACAGGTGTAAGCTTGCTTGATAATGTAGCGCATGAAATACTGAAAGAACTAGCGGAAAATAAACCTGCACTTAAGCATTATTTAGAGTAATTCTCCATCTTACTATGAGCTATAATTCATTGTTATATTTAACTAGCTTCAATTAACAATTTAGTAAGACGAAGAATGGGGTGGGATCATTGTCTGCAAATGATTATGAGGATGACGAGTTAGCAGAAATTAGGAGGAGAAGACTAGAGCAATATAAGGAAGAGGCTAAGAAAAGAGAGCTTCAGAAGCAATTAGAGGCTCAGAAGCAGGCATTGCTCAGAAAAATTCTGACAGAAAAAGCCAGAGAGAGGCTTAATAATGTTAAACTCGTCAGGCCAGACTTAGCGTCTCTAGTCGAGGAACAACTTATAGCGTTAGCACAGACGGGTAGGATCTCTGTACCTATAGGGGAGGATGTTGTAAAGACTATTCTTTCAGAACTCTATACAAGAACTCATAGAGAGCCTAAGATTAGGTTCAAGAGAAAATAGTTTTTATTACCTATCGAGGTTAAACAGCCTTAGTATGGTGTCCCGGATGGCGAGGAATAAGCATATTGCAAGGAAACTAAGACTAGCACACGCAAATAGGTCAAGTAATCCTATACCTGTTTGGGTTGTAGTTAAATCACTACGTAAAGTGAGATTTAACTACAAGATGAGGAATTGGAGAAGGCAGAAGCTAAAAGTCTAAGGTGAATATTGATGACTGATGAAAAATCAACAGCTGTATTAGAGAGGGAATATACCATTTCTCTGGGCCCCCTATACTATGGTAGGAGAACAAACCGTGCTGCAAGAGCAGCCAGAAGGATAAAGGTGTTCGTAAAAAGGCATATCAAAGCTGATAGAGTTGTACTCTCCAACAATGTAAATAATTACATATGGAGTAGAGGGATAGAGAAACCCCCGAGGCGTATAAATGTTCTGGTACGTGTTTTCGAGGAAGGGGAGGAAGAAGAGAAGGAGAAAGTAGCAGTTGTGTTCCTATCTCGTTCAAAATGACCTGGTTTCTATCATTTTTTGTATATAAGATATTATTACTATTTATAGCTATAACACATTAAACAATTCTGAAGGGTTGACAAAACGATGGGTGATGGTTTTAGAGTTGAGTATTTCGACTATAAAGGAAATCCTAACATCGGGGTTTATATGGCTGCTAACAATAAATTGGCATTAATCCCTATGGATATTGATGCTAAGGACATAGAGACTATTCAAGAGATTCTAGGTATAGAGGTTTTCTATGTTAAGGTATCAGACACCAGTCTTCTAGGTGTACTCGTAGCATTAAATGATAATGGTATACTTATCCCAAGGACTTCGGGAGATTCGGAGATTCGTAAGTTCAAGAGTTTAGCTAAAAGTATGGGTTTAGAACTAGGTATTCTCCCTTCTAGGAATAACGCAGTAGGAAACATGGTATTAGCTAACAATAAGGCAGCTTTGGTTTACCCAGAGCTTGACGATGACTCATTAAAAGTAGTAAGAGATGTTCTTGACGTTGAAGTCGACAAGAAATCGATAATAGGAATTCCTACAATCGGTTCTCTGGGAGTTATAACGGATAAAGGAGGGATTGTTCATAGAGATGTGACAGAAGACGAGTTGGATTGGCTGTCAGATTATTTCAAGGTGAATATAATGACCGGAACGGTTAACTTTGGGGTTTCATTTATAAAGACGGGCTTAGTAGCTAATAGCAAAGGAGGACTAGTAGGCTCTGAAACCATGGGCCCAGAGTTGGTAAGAATTCAGATGGCTTTGGGTGGTTGATATGAGTGATGTGAAAGTGTTTAAAATTAGAGGAAGAATGCTCTTATCTCATGATAAATTCCCTGAGTGGAGAAATTTCACAGTGGAAGTTAGAGCTTTAAGCTTAACGGATGCCGTCGAAAAAGTTTACTCTAATCTAGGAAGTAGGCATAAGCTTAAGAGGTATCATATCAACATAGATGAAGCAAAGGAGATTCCATTAGATGAAGCAGAGTCTACTTATGTTCTCAGTGTAGCAAACCTCGAAGGATGGGATGAATCTTGAGTGAACAGGAAAGCAGACTTGGGGAGCTATATCAGAGCATTCAGTATTTAGATCAGCTTATAACACAGCTACAGACAAATTTGGAAACAATTTCTAGAGAGATACTGATAATCAAGCAGTCTAAGGACAGTATAAATGCTATAGCTAAGAATACGGAAAATATACTTATACCTATAGACGCTAAATCATACTCCTTGGTTAAAGCCGAGAAAGTGGATAACGCTAAAGTTCTTGTTAGGGTTTCATCAAAGCATTATGCGCCTTTACCGCCTTCAGAAGCTATCATTGTTCTAGACGAAGAGGAGAAGAGGTTGCTGAAAGCATCTGACGAAGTTAAGCGAAGAATTAGTGAACTTGTCTCGGAGAGAAACAGGCTTCAATCTAACCTATCGGGCATGCTACAGCAAGCTCAGAACACACCGGCTCAGTCTGAACCTGAGAAAAGCCAAAAATAGAGTACACTACTTCAATATATACCA
>WALW01000020.1 GCA_015522635.1 Candidatus Tiamatella incendiivivens
GCCATGAGGAATCGTTTGCCAATAGGTATAGCTCAAATAGGGAAAGTAGGGAGGAACGAGATAAGCCCTCGTCAAGGAGTTATAAGATTGAGGGAATTCACTCTAATGGAGATGGAATTTTTCATTGATCCAAGGGAAGAGGAATGTCCTTGGTTCCCAACAGTATCCGATGAAAAACTTCTCATACTAACTAAAGAAGCCCGTTTGAAGGGAGGTTCCCCTGAATGCTATAAAGTAAGAGAAGCTGTAAATGAGGGCGTTATATATCATAAGTGCCTAGCCTACTGGATGGTTATAGGTAGAAAGTTCATCGAAGACCTAGGTATAAACCCTGAAAATATATTATTTGAGGATAAGCTGCCCGATGAGAGAGCTCACTATAGTAGCCAGACGTTCGATCAGAAGGTCAAAGTGTCTAGGTGGGGATGGATAGAAGTTGCAGGACACAGTTATAGAGGTGACTATGACCTATCCCGTCATATTAAGTATAGTGGCAAGGATTTGAGGGTATATAAGAGGTTCGAGAAACCTGTCATACATAGGACAGTGAAATTCATTGCTAACAAAGCAGCTATTGGACGCGCATACAGGAATAATGCACCCTTTATTATTAGGGCAATCGAGGAAATAGGTCCTGAAAAGGTATTTAGGGCAATCGAAGAAAAGGGCTCAGTAGAAATAAAAGGGTATAATATAACAAAGGAAATGATAATTAAGAAAGTTATTGAAGAAAAGGTCACAGGTGAGAAGTTTATTCCACACGTCATAGAACCTTCTTTTGGTACCGATAGGATAGTCTTCGTAACACTCGAACACGCGTATAAGGAGAAGGAGGGGAGGAGGATACTGAGCCTTCCCAGAGAAATTGCACCTATTCAAGTGTCTATATTCCCACTCATCGAGAGAGAAGAGGAATTGAGGAAGCTTGCTTGGGAAATTCATACTATCCTAACACGAGAAGGATTCACTGTTGCATATGATGACTCAGGCAACATCGGAAAAAGGTACGCGAGAAGTGATGAAATAGGCGTGCCATTCGCTGTTACGATTGACTATACAACTTTGGATGATAGAACCGTAACAGTTAGAGATAGAGATACATGGCGTCAGATAAGAGTTAATATTAATAGATTGCCAAGGCTAATTAGAATAGGACTTGGAAGCAAGCTTCCACTTGAGGAGCTTGTGAATGAAATTTAGCTATGGGGGAATGCAAGGTATGAGCAGTGGGGAAAAGAGTATAAACAAAATTCTAGATTTAATACCATCAGCTAGCCAGCTAAAGGAAAACAAGAAGATCCTTAAAGAGAAGAGAATAAGGCTAAGATATGACGATGGATTAGAAGAGGATGAGGCAAAAATATCAGTTAAACTAGCAGGAGAACTCAACATAAAAGATCACCTAGAAATAGTAGTTGCAGGCAAGAAAAGAATCGCTTTCAAGGCAATAATAGACGAAAACGCTGAAGAAAACATTGTCTTTGTAAACGGGGATCTAATGGAGGAACACGGCATAGCTGACAATAGTATTGCAACAGTCCGTGCACATAAGGGCGGTGAAAAACTAGGAGTTAGACTGGATGTATCTTCAGAGGAGTAAGACTGCTTGAATTCCTCGCATTATCAATATTTTAGCCCTAATTTTCTCTATCAATATTGGTGTGCTATATGGAAACTAACATATTGGTAACGATTCTCTACCAAAGACTGGACTTACTTGATTATGCTGAGTCGTTACTGGAGAAAATAAAAATGGGTGGCAGTGATATGGAAACAAAGAAGGAATTAGTGCACGTAGTTAATAGGTTAAGAACCCTTCGTGAAAGGATGGAAAGCATAATACCAAATGTTGAGGGAGAGGATGGAGAGACTTTGATTTCATATTATAAGAATATTTCGAATCCTAGGGAAATTGAAATTTTATCAAATATAAAGAGCTTAGAAATAGGAGATGAAACGTTCAGATCTGAGGTAGACTGTGACATTAAGAGATTGCTGAATCTTCAAGAGAAACTTGGAAGATAAAGTAACCGTACTCAAACTCGATGATAAGGATAGGCTTTAACTTTTTAAGCAACGATCCTAGATAGGATTCATTTAGAAATCGCTCAGCGACATCC